>CAZISF010000033.1:0-28884 GCA_964541915.1 uncultured Caulobacter sp. | reverse complement strand
CCGAACAGCAGCGAGATCGCCAGGCCCTGGAAGATCGGGTCGAACAGGATCACCGCCGCGCCGATCATGGCCGCCAGGGCCGTCAGCACGATCGGCTTGAAGCGGATTGCGCCGGCCTCGAGCAGGACCTCGCGCAGCGGCCGGCCGTCGCCCTGGCTGTGGCGGATGAAGTCCACCAGCAGGATCGAGTTTCGCACGATGATCCCGGCCAGCGCGATGAAGCCGATCATCGAGGTGGCCGTGAACGGCGCCCCGAACAGGATGTGGCCGATGACGATGCCGACCAGGGTCAGCGGGATCGGGGTCAGGATGACCAGCGGCAGGCGGAAGCTTTTGAACTGGGCGACCACGAGAACATAGATGCCCAGAATCGCGACCCCGAAGGCGGCGCCCATGTCGCGGAAGGTCACCCAGGTGATCTCCCATTCGCCGTCCCACAGGATGGTTGGCCGGCTCTCGTCGGACGGCTGGCCGTTTAGACGGATCTCGGGCTTTGGCGTATCGCCCCAGTCGCCCTGCCGGACGGCCTTGTCGACGGCCAGCATGCCGTAGATCGGCGCCTCATAGGCCCCGGCCAGTTCGCCAAGGATCATGTCAACGTCGCGGCCGTCGCGGCGGAAGATATGCGTCGAGCCGGCTTCCTGGCTGGCGGTGACGACCTCGCCCAGGGCCACCAGTCGGCCAGTCTGGGACTGGGCCACGGGCATGGCCGCCAGGCCTTCGCCCCAGCTGCGCGCGGACTGCGGCAGGCGGACGGAGATTTCCAGCGGGTCCCGGCCTTCGCCGCGATGGGCGTAGCCGACCACCTGGCCGCCAAGGGCCGCGCCGATCGAGTCGTAGACCTCGCGGTCGGTGACGCGCAGCGCCTCCAGCCGGTCGCGGTCGGGAACCAGCCGCAGACCTGGCCGGGGCTGGCCGTAGCTGTCGTCGACGTCGACGATGTAGGGCACGGACCGGAAGGTCGCCTTGACCCGCTCGGCCACGGCGCGGCGCGTCTTCGCGTCCGGGCCATAGATCTCGGCAAGCAGGGTCGCCATGACCGGCGGTCCCGGCGGCGCCTCGACCACCTTGATCGACGAACCGGCGGGCAGGCTGAGCGCCGCCAGACGCTTGCGAAGGTCGAGCGCGATGACGTGGCTGGAGCGTTTGCGCTCGCCCTTGGCCGCGAGCGCCACCGAAAGGTCGCCCATCTCAGGCTTGTTGCGCTGGTAGTAGTGGCGGACCAGGCCGTTGAAGTTGAACGGCGACGCGGTCCCGGCATAGGCGTCGATGGCGGTGACCTCGGGCAGGGCCCGGGTGATCAGCGCGGCGTCGTTCAGAACCCGCTGGGTTGCCTCAAGCGACGTGCCTTCGGGCAGGTCGACGACCACCTGCAGCTCCGACTTGTTGTCGAACGGCAGCAGCTTAACCGTCACGGTCTTGGTCGCGAACATGGCGCAGGCGACGAGGGTGGCGAGGCCCACGGCGATCAGGAAGGTCCAGGCGCTGCGGCGGGAGGCGATGACGCGGCCGGCGACCTTGCGGTAGACGGCGCCCAGCTTGCCCTCGCCATGATGTCCGCCATCCGCGGCCAGCGTCTTGCGCGCGAACCGCACCATCAGCCATGGCGCGATGACCACGGCGACGAAGAACGAGAACACCATGGCGGCCGAGGCGTTGACCGGGATCGGCGCCATGTAGGGGCCCATCAGGCCGGACACGAACAGCATCGGCAGCAGGGCCGAGACCACGGTCAGGGTGGCGACCACGGTGGGATTGCCGACCTCGGCCACGGCCTCGACCGCCGCGTCGATGCGGCTTCGGTCGTCCTTCATCGCCCAGTGGCGGGCGATGTTCTCGATCATGACGATGGCGTCGTCGACGAGGATGCCGATCGAGAAGATCAGTGCGAACAGGCTGACCCGGTTGATCGTGTAGCCCATCAGGTTGGAGGCGAAGAGGGTGAGCAGGATGGTCGTCGGGATGACCACCGCCGTGACCGCCGCCTCGCGCCAGCCGATGGCCAGGCCGATCAGGACGACGATCGACAGGGTCGCCAGGCCAAGGTGGAAGAGGAGTTCGTTGGCCTTTTCGTTGGCGGTTTCGCCGTAGTCGCGGGTCACCGCGACGGTCAGGCTGTCGGGCAGCAGTGTGCCCTTCAGCGCTTCGATCCGGGCCAGAACGGCGTGAGAAACGACGACGGCGTTGGCGCCCTTGCGCTTGGCGATGGCCAGGCTGACGGCCGGGGCCTGGCTCCAGTCCTGTCCGACGCGGGCGAAACGCCAGGCGCGGGCCTGGTCCTCGCGCGGCGCCTCGATGATCGTGGCGACGTCGCGGACATAGACCATCTCGCCACGCGCGGAGGGCAGGGCGATCAGGCCGATGTCGACCGGGCTGGTCAGGGTGCGGCCGGCCGTCACCTGGACGGACTGGCCGTTGTTGCGGACCTGACCGGCCGGGAAGGCGCGGTTGGCCTGACGGATCGCGTCCATCAGCCCGCCCAGCGATACGCCGTGCAGGGCCAGTCTGGCGGGGTCGGGCTCGACGCGGATCTCCTGCGGCCGTCCGCCGACGATGAAGGTAAGGCCGACGTCGTCGACCTTGGCCACCTCGGTGCGCAGCTTTCCGGCCAGTTCGTAGAGCGCCTGGTCGGTCCATTGTCCGGCCGCGCCCGGCTTTGGCGACAGCGTCAGGACAAGGCTGGGCACATCGTTGATGCCGCGGGTCTGGATCAGCGGCTCGGGGATGCCGGCCGGGATCCGGTCCATGTTGGCCGAGATCTTTTCATGGATGCGCACGGCCGCCGCGTCGGGATCGACGCCGACCTTGAATCGGGCGGTGACCATGACCTGGTCGTCGTCGGCGAAGGTGTAGACATGCTCGACGTCGGCGACGCTCTTGACGATGGTCTCCAGCGGCTTGCCGACCAGTTCGATGGCGTCGGGTGCGCGCAGGCCAGGCGCGCCGACCATGATGTCGACCATCGGCACACTGATCTGCGGTTCTTCCTCGCGGGGGATGGACGCCAGCGCCAACAGGCCGACCGCGATGGCGGCCAGCAGGAACAGCGGGGTCAGCGGCGACTTGATCGTCGCCCGGGTCAGGCGCCCGGAAAGGCCGAGGTTCATTGGCCGGCTCCGGCAGGCACGAGGACGTCGCCGGGGCGGGCGCCGGACAGCAGTTCGACATCGGCGGCCGTCGGCGCGGCGGTCGTCTGCACCGGTGTTTCGGAGACCGCGCCGTCCTTGCCGACCAGCTGGACGTAGTCGATGCCGTAGCGGGTCGACACATAGCGGCGCGGGATGACCAGCGCCTGGCGCTGGCCGATGCGGATGCCGACGCGGACGCGCTGTCCGATCAGGTCTTCCGGTAGTCCGGCGGCGCTGACGTCGGCGACGACCTGGCCGGCGGTCACCGAGGGATAGACCTGGGTGACCCGGCCCGTGGCCGGAACGCCGCGCAGGTCTTCGGCGGCCAGCTGAACCTCGTCGCCCAGGTGCAGGGCTTGCGCCTGGGCTTCGGGCAGTTCGATGCGCACCACGGTGGGACCTGCGGTGATCCTGGCGACCGACTGGCCGGCCATGACGACGGAGCCGAGCGGTACGTCGGCCGTCAGCACCCGCCCCGACGCCGGGGCGAGGATGGCGCCCTGCGCGCCCAGCTCCGCGCTGGCGGCGCGCTGGGCCCTGGCGGCGGCAAGGGTGGCGTTGGCGGCCTTGGCCATGGCCTCGACCTGGTCCATGCGGGCCTGGGCGTAGATGCCCTGGTTGAACAGGGTGCGCGTGCGGGTCAGGTCGCCCTGGGCGCGGGCGGCGTCCGCGGCGGCGGCGGCGACCTGGGCGTCATACGAGGCCGTCACCAGCGCCAGACGGTCGTCCTTCACCGTGGCGATCAGCTGGCCCTGACGGACCGTGTCGCCTTCCTTGACCAGCAGGGCGACCAGGACGCCGGAGATGCGGGCCCGGGCTTCGCCCATGTCCCGCGTCGTCAGGGTAGCCGAGACCGGCTTGATGTCGGCGACCGTGGCGTAGGCCAAGGTCAACCGACCGGCGGCGGGGGCTCGCGCGGGCGCCGACGCGGCCGGTTCGGACCCGCCGCAGGCTGTCAGCAGCAGAACAGCGCCCAATGCGCCGGCGAGGGAAAGGAGTCTGGCCATGGTTCGCCCGTTCGTGGGTTCTGGTTACGCGCGCCTAGTGGCGGTCGAGCACGGCGCCCGTCTGACTGTCGATCGTCACGGTCGGCAGACCGGCGGCCTTCCAGGCCATGATCCCGCCGGCCAGATGGGAGTCGATGGCGTGCCCGGCCTTCTGGCAGTGCCCTATGGCGGTCGCCGACCGCTTTCCCGACCCGCACTGGAGGACGATCAGCTTGTCGCCGGCGGCGGGCAGGGCGCCCGGATCGAACGTCGAGAGCGGGAAGTTGAGCGCGCCGTGAATGCGCTCGGCGGCGAACTCGCCAGGCTCGCGCACGTCGATCAGCAGGATCTCGTGGGCGTCGAGCGAGGCCTTCACCTGATGAGGCGTCAGGTCCTTGGTCTTGGGGGAGCCGAACATCGGAGGGTCCTTCTGGAGCAGGGCGGTCAGGCGACCGCGCAGAAAAGGTTGGACAGGGTCTCGACCAGGGCGCGGGCCTGACCGCTCTGGAGCGCATAGTAGATGGTCTGGCCGTCGCGACGGGTGGAGACGACTCCGTCCCGACGCAGCAGTCCCAGATGCTGGGACGCCAGGGTCTCGCGCACGCCCAGCAGCTGCGCCAGCGCACCCACCGACTGTTCGCGGTCGAGCAGGGCGCAGACGATCATCAGCCGATGCGGATTGGCCAACGCCTTGAGCAGGGCGCAGGCCTGGTCGGCGGAAGCCTTGAGAGCGTGGTCTTCAAAATTCATAGTTGCGTATATGCGTCTATTCACATATTCAGTCAAGCGCACTGAGGATCTGCCTAGGCCGAATGTCGGCGTCCGGGCGTGATCCTGATCAAAGCCGGTCTTCCGGAAATGGCGGACGCTCCGCCAGCAACCGGGGGCCTTTGGAAGGAAACGGACCATGGCCAACCCGCGTATTGTCATCCTGGGCGCAGGACTGGGCGGCGCGATCGCCGCCTTCGAAATCAAAGGTGCGGTCGGAGACCGAGCCGATGTCAGCGTGGTGACGCAGGGCGACACCTTCCACTTCGTTCCGTCCAACCCGTGGGTGGCCGTTCACTGGCGGAAACGCGAAGCCATCGAGGTCAAGCTGCCCCCGGTATTCAAGAAGAAGGTGATCAGCTTCTCGGGCGTCGGCGCCAAGCGGATTTCGCCGGCGGACAACCGCATCGAGCTGAATGACGGGAGTTCGCTGAGCTACGACTACCTCGTCATCGCCACAGGTCCCGAGCTGGCCTTCGACGAGATCCCGGGCCTCGGCCCACACGGCGGCTTCACCCAGTCGATCTGCCATGTTGATCACGCCGAGACGGCGGCGGCGGCATTCGATCGCTTTGTCGAGAACCCCGGCCCGATCGTCGTGGGCGCCGTCCAGGGCGCGTCCTGCTTCGGGCCGGCCTACGAGTTCGCGATGATCCTCGACACCGAACTCAAGCGTCGCAAGATCCGCGACAAGGTTCCGATGACCTTTGTCACCTCCGAGCCCTACGTCGGCCATCTCGGTCTGGACGGGGTCGGCGACACCAAGGGTCTGCTCGAAAGCGAGATGCGCGACCGGCACATCAAGTGGGTCACCAACGCAAAGGTCACCTCGGTCGAGGACGGCCTGATGCATGTCGAGGAGCTCGCCGAGGATGGAGCGGTCAAGACGACCCACGATCTTCCCTTCAGCTACTCGATGATGCTGCCGGCCTTCCGGGGCGTGGAAGCCGTGCGCGGCATCGAGGGGCTGACCAATCCGCGCGGCTTCATCATCGTGGACAAGCACCAGCGCAACCCGACGTTTCCGAACGTGTTCGCCCTCGGCGTCTGCGTGGCCATCGCCCCGACGGGCAAGACGCCCGTGCCCGTCGGCGTTCCGAAGACCGGCTTCATGATCGAGAGCATGGTCACGGCCATCGCCCACAATCTGGGCGACATGGTCGCCGGTAAACCCTCGACCCATGAGGCGACCTGGAATGCCATCTGTCTGGCCGACTTCGGAGACGGCGGGGTGGCGTTCGTGGCCCAGCCGCAGATCCCGCCGCGCAACGTCAACTGGTCGGCCAGCGGCAAGTGGGTCCACCTCGCCAAGGTCGGCTTCGAGAAATACTTCCTCGCCAAGGTCAAACGCGGCGAGAGCGAGCCCTTCTACGAAAAGCTGGCGCTGGACGTGATGGGCATCCGCAAGATCAAGCCGTGAGGTCCTGGCCATGACCATGCGTCAGTTCGTATGCCCCGCCTGCGGCGCGACCAACCGGCTTCCCGCCGACCGTGACCCGCTGAAGGGCAAATGCGGCCGGTGCGCCGGGCCGCTCTTCACCGGCCACCCGGTCGACGTCAGCGGCCAGGACTTCAAGGCACATCGCCTCGCAACCCAGGGGGCGGCTGTTCTCGTGGATGTCTGGGCGCCCTGGTGTGGGCCCTGCCGAACGATGGGACCGCAATTCGCCGCCGCCGCTGGAACGCTCGAACCTGATGTCCGCCTGCTGAAGCTCAACGCCGACGACAACGGCCCCCTGACAGCGGAACTCGGCGTGTCGGGCATCCCGGCGCTGATCCTGTTCCGCGACGGCCAGATCGTCGCTCGTCAGGCCGGCGCGATGACCGCAAACCAGATCGTTGCCTGGACGACCCAGGCGCTCGCCCGGGCTCCGGCCTGATCCCGCTTGAAGGAACATCCCATGACCGTTGATCGCGCTGTCTTCATCTTCGCCGGCCTGGTCGTGCTGGCCGGCGTCACGCTCGGGCATTTCGTCAGTCCGTGGTGGCTTCTGCTCAGCGCCTTCGCCGGCGTGAACATGATCCAGGCGGCTTTCACCGGCTTCTGCCCCGCCGCGATGGTGTTCAAGAAGCTCGGCGTCCGGCCGGGCCCGGCCTTCCGCTGATCCAAACCCATCCACTTCATGCTCCGGCGCTGTGCCGGAGCCTCCCAGGGAGACACCCCATGAAACTCAACGAAGGTACGGTCGACCGCATCCTGCGCGTCCTCGTCGGCATCATCATCCTGTCGCTGGCCTTCGTCGGCCCCAAGACCCCCTGGGCCTACCTCGGCATCGTGCCGCTGCTGACCGGCGCCATCGGCTTCTGTCCGCTCTACGCCATCCTGGGCGTCAACACCTGCGGCCTCCCCAAGGCGAAGTAGGAGCGTCGACGCTGCCAGGCCGCCGGCGACGTTTAGTGGCGGCCTGGAGGAACCAGATCGGAGGAGGCGGTCAGTCTGCAGTTCGCCTCTGCTGATAAAGCGGAAGCGGGCCTTGCTGACCGAAACGAAGGTCCGGCGCCAACCAGCCCGGCAAGGCGCTCAGGCTGTTCCGGCAGAATGGCGTTGGCGGGCCTGAGGTCGAGTGGTCTCCGCCACGTTCGACCCAGGCCGTGTGTCTCTGCAATCCTTGTTGGGGGCCTGATCTGAAACTGCTGCCCTGTCCTGCGACGGGAGACGTCCGCGGCCAAAGCCGCGAAACTGCGCCTCAAAGCCGGCTGAAACAGCCGGCGTACGGCAGATGAAGGGGGAATAGGCCCGGCTTTACGGGGCCTTGCGGCGGGCTGATCTGGCTGGAGACCAAAGCGCCGGGGCGGTGGCGGTGGGGGTAGGCAGACGACAGCTCGTCTCCGATGTTGAAAGCGTCCCGCTCAGCGGGGGCCTGGTTCAGCGTGGGGACGATCAGGTGGGCGACGAGGGCCATGCTGCCTGGTTGGAGGGAGCGGTGGGACATGTCAGCAAGAGGCGGGCGACGTGGCAGCCCCCTAGTCGGGATAAGCCGCCTTCGCATAGCCGTCGTTCGGACCTATGGCGTGACAGGCAACGACGTATTTGCACCCCTCCACGGTCCGGAACCGCTCAATCAGCGCCTCGGCGCGCTCCGCCGTCAGGCTCGGGGTGTCGGCGGCGATGGATCCGTCGGCCATGATGTAGCCCAGGGCGCCCACCTGACCGTAGCCGGGGTCGACCAGGGAAAGCAGGGCCGCCGCGACCTTGGGCACGCCGAGTTCTGCCGCAAGGTGCGTCGCCAGGGGCAGATGGGGGACCACGTCGTCGTCGTATTCGTACCGGACGTGGTCGGCGATGGTCCGATTGTAGGCGGTGGCGAACCTCGCGTCTCCGACGCGCGCCGGGGCGAAGGCCCGCACCGTGATCCTCAGTTGGGGGAAGTCGACCTTCAGGCGCCAGGCGACAAGGGCGCAAACCGCACCGCCCTTGCTGTGCCCCGTCACATACAGCCTTGTCTGGCTCCCCAGGGGGTGAGTGCTGACATGATCGTGGATGGCGGGGCCCAGTACTTGCCACAGGCGCATGAACGACTTGTAGAAGCCGAAATGGACCCTTCCCGGAAACCCCGGTGGCGTACCACCCGGCGGCGTCAGGGCCGCGAGGGCGTCGCACGCCCAGTCGATAATGACCTGCTTCGGCGACCTGGCCAGCATGGATGGCGGCGTCGTCCCCCGGATCGAAACCAGGACGCCCTCGGGGATTGACGCCACGAAGCCGCCGTCCTGGTTATCCATGCCCGCGCGAAAACCCTGGGGCGGCGCGATATAGCCGACCAGTGCGTAGGGACGAGGAGAGCCTGTGTCGGCGACCGGGCCGTCGCCCGCAATTTCATAGGCGTGTCGGGCAGCCGCCAGAAGCCGGAGGGTCAGTGACATTCGACCATCCGCCGTCAGAGCAGGGCGACGCCCAACGCCGTATTCACCATATCGCGAACCGCGTTGAGGATGCCCTGGATCTGCGTCTGCACAGCAAGCAGCGTCAGCGTCGTCATGGCGACGATGACGGCGATGCTGGCATTGACCTGCATGTTCATGAGAGCCTTGGCCCCCGCGAGGGTGTAGTCGGCCATATGGTCGCCGATCGCGACGATCTGCACCGCGATTTTCCTGAGTTCCGGAATGGCGTAGGTGTGCAGCTGCCCCACCAGTTCGCTGCCCAGATTCTGGCCTGCCGTCTTCATGGCGTTGACCAGCGCTTCGACATTCAGTGCAGCCATGACGGCCCTCGTTCTGTTGTGGAGGTCTGGGCCTTCTTCTTGGCGATCTCCACGACCAGGCCGGCCCGGATGACCGCGCCCACGCCGCCGTCAAGGATCGGGCCTCTCGCGCTCGCCGGAATGCCCAACGGCCCCTGGGCCTCGTGGAACGTGCGCAGGTCTTCGAAACTTCGCTTCAGGACGGTGAAAAGCACCACCTGGCAATCGTCCCTGGGGATCTGGGAGAGATAGACGCTGACGCCCAGGGGCGGCTTGGCCGCGTCGAGCGCCCTCGCCACGATCTCCGTCGACGGGCAGCTGTCGAGCGCCTTGTGAGCCTGCGCCCGGAGGATGAGCGCCTCGATCCGCGCATTGCCGGCCGCGTAGAAATCCTTGTTCGCCCCATAGGCGCCCGCAGGGGTTCCGGCCGTGACGATCATGCGATCCACGAAGCCGGACGTGTCCACGTAAAGCTGGGTCAGTCCGGAATCGATCTGTTCGTCATAGTCCGACACCAGCTGCGTCGTGGCGCAGCCCCAGACCACAATTCCGATCGCCAATAAGGCGAACGACCTCATCAGGCGATTAACCCATCGTCCGGTCATCGATGATCCCCGCGCCAAGAATACAATCTTAGCGCAAGCTTGATTGACCGCAACCCCTTAAATTTCGGGGATCGGTCATCCCGTAGAAAACAGGCTCGCGTTTTAGGTTTATCGCCTTAAGCGAGAATTGCGGTGGATATGGAGACCGAGCCGTCCTTACCTTGCCGTTGAAAGCGGACCGGGAAGGCGGCGCTTCGATCACCGAAAACGTGCATTGGCCGCAGGACCGCAAGGGTAAGAGATGCCTGGCGCAACGCTGGAAATCCATCAGATCAACGTGAGCCAGGGAGACGCCACCCTGATCATCGTGCGCGACCTGGCCCTGCTCGCGGCCAAGGTTACCAATGCGACGGCCCAGGCTGATCCCATGGCCCACCTCCCATGGTGCGTGAAGAGCAGCGTCGACATCTCCTCCACCGTCGTCTCCGCCGTCCTGATTGACGGGGGCAACAACCGCTTTGGCGACAAGGTCTGGGCCTACATGAAGCAGGTGGGCGCGATCGATCCCAGTCCGGCGGTCGTCTTCCAGCCCAAACTGCACGTGATGGTCAATCATGCCCACGGCGACCATCTGGACGGGCTGGAATCCCTGTTCCGGTATGTCGACCCCAGGCTGACGATCAATCGGCAGATGTTCGACTTCCTTGAAGCGAGATATCAGCCGCCTTCGCCGGAGGAACTGCTGGCCCTCAATGGCTTCAGGGTCGAGGCATCCAGGCGGCCATGAAACGCTGACCTCAAGCGAACTGCCTGGCCGACGAGATCGACCAGCTCGCGAGCTCGTTGGCGCACTCAGACTTCATCCAATTCACGGGCGCCGTACACGGTGGCCAGAGGGTATCATGAACCACGAGATCATCTTCTCAGGAGTCGGTTTGGCGTCGTTCGCGGGTTGGGGCGCCCTCGCCCTCGCGCCGCTTCGACGGCCACTACTGCTCAAGGTCGCCAGAGGGATTGGCGTTTGCCTGGCGCTGGCCTATGCGGCCATCCTCGCCGTCGCGTGGGACTCCCCGCCGGTAGGCGATTTTGGATCGCTAGCCGGAGTCGGACGCGGCTTCGGCAATCCGGGACATCTGCTCGCAGCCTGGGTCCATTTCCTCGCGTTCGATCTTTCCATCGGATCGTGGGAAGTCGAACAGGCGGAAAGATACGGCATCCCGCATTTGCTGCTGCTGCCCTGCCTGGCGCTG
Organism: uncultured Caulobacter sp.; assembly: GCA_964541915.1. Classification (GTDB taxonomy): domain Bacteria; phylum Pseudomonadota; class Alphaproteobacteria; order Caulobacterales; family Caulobacteraceae; genus Caulobacter. The sequence continues at coordinate 18,023 of CAZISF010000033.1, read as the reverse complement.
ACCTTCCTGTTCGGGCCCTTGGGGTTGCTCGTGTTCCTGGCAGTACGCCAGTTGCAGGGTGGCTGGGTTCGTGCGCGCGCGTCGAAGGTGTAGTTCACCGAATTTCAGCGCGGCGGCCGGCAGCCGGTCTGTTCGCTTCGGTGGAGTCAGAGCGTTGGCCGGTTGGGCCGAGATGGCGAATTTTGTGGCGGGAAATCACATGGGTATGATTGAACACCGGATAGTCCTGGCCAATGGAATGGCCTTGCATGTCGCTGAGGCAGGTCCCGCTGACGGGCCGCTGGTTATCCTGCTGCATGGGTTTCCGGAGTTCTGGTTCGGCTGGCGGGATCTGATTGAACCCCTTGCAGAGGCAGGATTCAGGGTGATCGCGCCTGATCAGCGCGGCTACAATCTCAGCACCAGGCCCAAGGGTCTGGCTTCCTATCATCTGGACCACTTGGCCGACGACATATTCGCCCTTGCCGAGGCTGTCGGGCGGCAGAAATTCTCCGTGGTAGGCCACGACTGGGGTGCCTCGGTCGCCTGGTGGATGGCTACCCGCAACTCGGACTCGATCACGCGCATGGCGATCCTCAATGCGCCGCATCCGGCCATTTGGCGGAGGTCGATGACCGAGAATTCCGCGCAGAGGAAGATGAGCCAGTACGTACAGATGCTGCGTATCCCCTGGCTTCCCGAAATGATGATCAAGGCAAGTGGCTATCGCGCGCTGACGGACGCGTTCAAGTCGTCAGTACGCCCCGATGTCTTCGGGAAAAGGGCCATCGCGGCCTATCGGGCGGCATGGCGACAGCCTGGCGCACTCACTGCGATGCTCAACTGGTACCGAGCCCTGTTCATCAAGGACCTTGCCGTCCCGCGAGAAGGCAGCATTCGGACTCAGACGCTGGTGATATGGGGCGACCAGGACGCCTTCGCCGAACCGAAGCTGGCGGAGGCCAGTGCAGCTCTGTGTGCAAGCGCCCGGGTGCTGCATTTGCCCAAGGCGTCCCACTGGGTGGTGCATGATCAGCCGGATGAGGTGCGTGAGGCGCTGATCGACTTCCTGAAGTGATGATCTGGGCCGTCAGTTTCGAAGCGCCGCAGGACGATGGCCATCGTCAGGAACTGGCTTCGCATGGGGTCGCGCCGCGCCGCATCACCGGGTCAAGCATCACAAGGCCCGCGAAAGTCAACGGAACGATCCAGTACATCGGTCCATGGATCGCAAAGCCGCCCAGTCCGGCAGCGCAGTTGATCACGGCGTGCGGGACAATCCCGGCGAAGAGCCAGTTGCCCCCTGACCGGATATAGATCCAGCACAGAACGACGCCTTGGCAGGCAAGGCTGACAAAGAATGCGATGAAACCCAGTGCGGCCTGGTTGCTCGCCGAAATGAGGAACGACGGAGCATGCCAGATGGCCCAGACTGCGCCCAGTAGGAGCCCTGCCGGCAGCGGCTTCAATATCCTCAGTAACCTCGGCATGGCGTAGCCTCTCCAGCCGAGTTCTTCGCCGAGCGGACCAAAGTCAGCCAGAAGGGCTCTCGTCGTGACCAGGGTCACGGGAACGGTGACGAAAAGTACCGAAGCATCCGCCCCGCCCATCCAGGTCCAGTGAAACGCCGCACCGAGTTCGGATGCGACAATCCAGCCAATGGGCCACAGGGCAAAGGAGATAAACAGCCACGCAAGCCACTAATCCAATCGCCCGGGGGCCAGGAGGTTCTTGAACAGTCGGATATAGGCGCCGCGACCTTCAAGCAGACCGAGGCAAACAAGCGCTGAAATGCTGGGTGCGCAAACAGCGACGGCGTAGAGCCAGCTGCTCTCGAAACGGCCGCCCTCCGCGACTCCGGACAAGGCGCCCAGACTGGGAGCCACAAGATAGGCGGCGCCGAGACCCCCAGTGATAAGGAACGTCAGGCCGAAGTAGACCGCCAGCTCCAGCGCCGGTCGCCGGCCGTGATCGCGAACGAAAGCATGTTCAGCTCTTGTCATGCTCGCAGTCTTCTCCTGATGGCCGGAAGCGCTGGGAAATCTGCAAGTCACCGCCGCGGCCACTGTGGCACGCTCGGAAGGGGGCTTTCAAAGCCGATTTCCGGACTCCATTTCGCGACAGGTGCGCCCCAATGGGCTCCGTCGCATTTTCATCGTAGTCGCTCAGCAAGCCGATCTCGTCGGGGCGGTTGGCTGAGACGAAGAACGCATCGATGTCGACCGGCTCGGTGATGCCCCAGCCAGCGGTTGCTGCGGGCAAGTCGTGCTTCACCGGACTGGGTTCTTCGTCTGTGCCGGGGCCACGCGCCGGCGAACCGGTCGGCGCGCGGATCCTCCCCATTTACTTCACTAGTGAACCATGACATCAAATGCTTCATCTGTGAAGCATGAGGTGCAGGAATGGGTGCGGTGGACGTTTGGGCTCAGATCACAACCCGGCGCATGGCTAGTCGGCCATGGTTGGAAACCCTTCTGCGCTGGACCGGAAGGTCCGACGAATATGTCCTGCCGACCGTTGAAAGCACCCTGGGGGCCATGGATGAGGGGGGCGTCGATATCGCCCTTCTGTCCTCCTGGCATGGACCGGAGGGGGATCTGATAAGCAATGCAGAAGTCAGTGACTACATTGATGCCGCGCCGGACAGATTCAGGGGCTTGGCGAGTGTCGATCTCTACCGGCCCATGGAGGCCGTGCGCGAAATCCGACGCGTAGTCGACGGCAAGCGCTTTGTTGGGGTCAGGCTCGTGCCTTGGCTGTGGGATCTTCCGCCTAACGACCGTCGCTACTACCCGGTGTATGCGGCCTGCGTCGAAGCTGGCGTGCCGTTCTGTACGCAAATTGGCCACACGGGCCCTCTCCGACGGTCAGAGACCGGTCGCCTTATACCCTATCTGGAGGAAGTGATGCTCGACTTCCCCGAGCTGGTGGTTGTCGGCGGCCATGTGGGATTCCCATGGCTGGACGAGCTCGTGACGATGACGATCAAGTTCCCCAACTTCTACGTCGACACGTCCGCCTACGCCGTGCACCGTCTGCCGCCCGCCTTCCTCACCTGGATGAAGGGACTGGGCAGCGAACGGACGATGTTCGGAACCAACTGGCCCATGTTGTCGCCCGCCCGGTGCCTGGCCGGCCTCGCGGACCTGGGACTGTCAGCCGCCCAGTCGGAAGCGTTCCTCTCCGCGAACGCACGACGGGTCTTCAAGCTCTGACTTTCCTCCCAGGGATCGACGACGAAGGGGGGGGGCGGATCGTCTCGACGGCGGGAGGGTGGTCGCGCGCCATGTGGCAGCCTAGACTGCGCGCGTGTCAGCCTTGAAGCATAGAATCTACCATCGGCTCCAACTTGCTGCGCATCGCGTCCAGAAGGCTGCGGATCGTGGATTGGTCGGTGCAGCACAGGTGACCACCGCGCAGGCGGCGGTGCTCACCGTGATCGCCGCAGCCGGCTCCGCGACCCAGCGAGAGGTGGCGGGCCAGCTTGGCCTGAACGAGTCTGCCATAACGGCGATGGTGGCACGGTTGATGCGGCTAGATCTGGTTCAGCGCGAGCGTGACGCAGCCGATCCGCGCGCATGGCGGCTGCAACTGAGTGACAAAGGTCGCGACGCCTTGGCCACAGGCGCCGCTGCCTTTGAGCATATAAACGAGACTCTGCAGTCGGTTCTGGATCCGCACGAGCTCTCGGCTCTTGCCGAATACCTCCGACGAATCCAGGTGGCTTTTGGCGATGATTGAAGGCGCACGATCGCGTCGCTTACCGGGCGCCACGACGGGTCCACTCGCGTAGCGTACGGTATCCGCTGACGACGCCATCCTCGCTGGCCGGCGAGGCAGTCTATTGCCAGGGTGGGGGCCCTGCGATGCGCCGTCTACACCCGCAAGAGCAGCGAGAAAGGCCTGGACCGGGCGCTCAACAGTCTGGATGCGCAGCGAGAGGCCTGCGCCGCCAGGGAGTTCGCCTGGCAGGCTCCGCCTGCAGAGCAGAGCTGGCGGAGAATAGTGGCGGAGAGGGTGGGATTCGAACCCACGGTGCCCTTCCAGGCACGCCGCATTTCGAGTGCGGTACATTCGACCACTCTGCCACCTCTCCGTAGACGCCGGGTGTGAGGGTCTGAACCCCCTGAGTGCGAAGGCGCGGAACCTAGCGACGCGGCCGCGCGAACGCAAGCGGGCGATTGCGGGTCAGGCCTTTGGCCAGAGCACCGACTGTGTGCACCGGAACAGCGCCATGAGTTTGCCGGTGTCCTCGTGCCGGACTTCGGCATCCCAGAGCTGGGTCATGCGGCCGCCGTGGACCAGTTTCGCCTCGCAAACCACCACCCCCTCCCGGGCGGTGCCGAGGAAGTTGGCCTTCAGTTCGATGGTGGTGAAGCCGGTCGCGCCGGGCGGCAACGATGTGAAGCTGCCATAGCCGCAGGCGCTGTCGGCCAGGGTGATGACGCTGGCGGCATGGAGGAAGCCGTTGGGCGCCATGTGGTGCTTCTGGACGGTGAACCGGCCGCGGACCAGGCCCGGCTGGACCGTCTCCCACTCCAGACCCAGAAGATCGGGGAGGTGTCCCTTCTGGCGCTCGGCGAACATGGCCGCGTTGTCGATGCTCATCTCTGTGGTCTCCATGATGTCAGCCCTGGCCGCCGACACGTTCAGCGGGGATCACGGCGATCGTGGCCAGGCCAATGGCCACAAGTTTTTCGTCTCCGGCGGCCGACCGCGCGAACACGCGGGCTTCCACCGGAATCAGCATGCGACCTGCCTTGACCACCTGGGCGCGGCAGATCAGTCGCTCTCCGACGCCCGGGGCCAGGATGTTGAGCTTGTATTCGGCGGTCAGCACCGCCTCGCCCGGCCGCACGACCGTGCCGGCCGCCGCCGTCGTGGTGTTGTCGACCAGAAAGCCGATCGCGCCGCCATGGAAGAACCCGTGCTGCTGCGCCACCTCCGACCGGAAGGGGAGACTCATTTCGAGCGTTCCCTTGCCGATGGCGCCGATCTCTGCGCCGAGAAGGCGAAACAGGCCCTGACTGTTGACTGTTGACGGCTGTACGGATGCGGTTGGCGATGGCGGGATCGAGCGCGTCCGCCGTAAGCGTATCTGTCATTGGAAGGCCCCTCCGCGGCCCTGGCCTTCGGCGAACCGGGTGGCGCCGGCGACTGTTTCCCCGGTCCTCAGCGTTTCGAGCCCCAACTCGATCTCGAGCGTGGTCGCGGCGTCCCAGTCGAGGCTCCACTGGTCGAGCGCCGACAGTCTGTCGTTGCGCATGCAGCGTTGGGGGAAGCCGGCGATCTGGCGGCCCAGCGCGATGGCGGCGTCGAGGGCTTCGCCGTCCGCGACCACGCGGTTGGCGAGGCCCATGGCCAGCGCCTCTTCGGCGTCGACCGGGCGACCGGTGAGAATCAGGTCCATGGCGCGGGACTGGCCGATCAGCCGTGGCAGACGCACGGTGCCTAGGTCGATCAGAGGCACGCCGAACCGGCGACAGAACACGCCGAAGGTCGCGCCCGTGGCCGCCACCCGAAGGTCGCACCAGAGCGCCAGTTCCAGGCCGCCCGCGACAGCGAAGCCTTCGACCGCGGCGATGACAGGCTTGGACAGTTTCAGACGGGTCGGACCCATCGGACCGACGTCGCCGGTGCGCTCGACGCGATTCCCGCCCCCGACGGCGATCGCCTTGAGGTCGGCGCCGGCGCAGAAATTCCCGCCCGAGCCGGTGAGGACCGCCACCGAGGCGGCGTCATCGGCATCGAAAGCCTTGAAGGCGTCGTACAGGGCCCGGGCCGTCGGGCCGTCGACGGCGTTGCGCCGGTCTGGCCGGTCGATCGCGACGACGGTGATGTCGCCGTCGCGCGTGATGGTTACGGTCATGGTCCTGCTCCCGCGAGAAACGGATGGCCCAAAGTGAGCGGGCGCCCCGCGGGGAAGGCAAGTCCTTTTTCGAAACTACCCTAGGCCGGCGCGGCGGCTCCCGGCTTTTCAAGCTGGCCTTCCCATCGGGCCACCACCGCGGCGGCGACCGAATTGCCGACCACATTGGTCGCCGAGCGGCCCATGTCGAGCACCTGGTCCACCGCAAGGATCAGGGCCAGGCCCGCCTCCGGCAGCTTGAAATAGGCCAGGGTCGCGGCGATCACGACCAGCGAGGCGCGCGGCACGCCGGCCATGCCCTTGGACGTGACCATCAGCAGCAGCAGCATGGTGATCTGCTGGCTGACGCTCATCTCGATGCCGTAGATCTGGGCGATGAACAGGGTCGCGAAGGTGCAGTACATCATCGACCCGTCCAGATTGAACGAGTAGCCGAGCGGCAGGACGAAGGACGCCACCTTGCGGCTGACGCCGAACTTCTGCAGCGCTTCCAGGGTGCGCGGATAGGCGGCCTCGGAACTGGCCGTGCCGAAGGCCAGCAGCGTCGGCTGCCAGACGCTGGCCAGCAGCACGAAGATGCGCGGTCCGACGAACAGCAGCCCCGCCAGGGCCAGGGTCGTCCACAGCACGCCGAGCGACAGATAGAAGCCGCCGATGAACTTGGCGTAGACCGTGAGAATCTCCACGCCGTACTGGGTCACGGTCGCGGCGAGGGCGGCGAAGATGGCCAACGGGGCCAGGCGCATCACGTAGCCGGTCACCTTCAGCATGATAGCCGCCAGCTGCTCGACCAGCGTCAGGACCTGTGGCGCCTTGTCATCCAGACTGGCGACGGCCACGCCGATGAAGATCGAGAAGACGACGATCTGCAGGATCTCGTTGTTGGCCATCGCCTCGAAGATCGACTTCGGGAAGACGTGGGTGATGAACTCCTGCAGCGTGAACTTGGCCGTGTCGACGGTGGCGGCGGTCGCGTCAGGGACCGGAAGGGTCAGGCCCACGCCCGGTTGCAGCAGATGGACCATGGCGAGGCCCAGCAGCAGCGACACAAGCGAGGCGGAGATGAACCAGAACATCGTCTTGGCCCCGACGCGGCCCACGCTGCCCGCGTCGCCCATATGGGCGATGCCGGCGACCAGCGTCGAGAACACCAGAGGCGCGATGATCATCTTGATCAGCCGCAGGAACACGTCGGTCATGACCTTGAACCAGCCGACGATCTCCTTGACCTGGGCCGGGTCCTGGAAGTGCTGGTTGCACCAGGCGCCGACGGCGATGCCGGCGACCATGGCGACGACGATCAGAAGGGTGAACAGGCGATTCATGCGGGGTCCCCGTAAATCCGAACGCCCTTTTTCACCGGGATCGCACGCCGCGTCCATTCGCATGCGCTAGAGTGGCGACAGATGGAGGCGCGAACGACCATGAGCGATGATCTGGACAAGGTCGCGAAGACCCTGACCGAGCTGATGCTTCGGGCGGCTCCGGACATGACGGTCAAGGCCGCCGGCGATCGCGGCGTTCATCTGCTGGCGTCCTGGGACAACCCGCGCATGCCGGGCCAGCCGATGTGGTTTGGTGGCGTGGAGAAGATGAAGAACTACGTCAGCTATCACCTGATGCCGGTCTACAGCCACGCCAGCCTCGCGGCGACCATCCCGCCCGCGCTGAAAACCCGCATGCAGGGCAAGAGCTGTTTCAACTTCAAGATCGAGGACCCCGTGCTGTTCGATCAGCTCGAGGTCCTGACAAGGGCGGCCGCGGCGGCCTACGCCCGGCCGTTCCGGCTTGAGGGCAAGGGTCGCGAGACGCGCGTCGTGACGGGCTAGTCGGTGACGACCTTCATCGGCAGGAAGCGGCTGTTGCGAAGCAGGCCGGCCGAGACCAGCGAGACCACGAGGCCGACGGGGAAAATCTCGACGAACGTCATCGGCAGCCGGAACAGTGGATTGGCGTACTGAACCCGGAACTTCTCCATCTCGGCGGCCATCCCGGCGATCTTGTCCGCGGACTCGCCCTTGGCGCGGGCGGCTTCGATCATCGCCCTGCTGTAGTCGTCGATGAAGGCGAAGTGGGTGGCGTGGAGCGTGATCTCCCAGGCGATCACGTACATCAGGCTGGCGACGATGCTGATGCCCAGCCCCACCAGCAGCGCCGGCAGGAAGCGGATCACACCGCCCAGGGTGCGGTCGCGATGGTGTTTCACCCCGATGAACGTGAAGGTGAAGGCCAGCAGCATGAGCGCGTAGCCGGTGATCATGGAGTGGCTGCCGTGCTCGGAGTCGCCGAAGAGCATCAGCAGGTTCATCGGCACGGCGACGACGAGACCGGCGAGAACGCCGAAGATCAGGATGGTGCGAAGCATGGGTGTTTCCCCCTGTTGTTTGGATGCGCCAGCCAGGACCGGGCTTCAACGGCGGAACAATCGCCCAAAAGGGTGACTTCGCGAAATTCACCCGAAATTTCAGGGAATCAGTCGCAGTTCACGGGCACGCACGATCGCGTCCGTCCGACGCGCCGCCTCGAGTTTTTCATAGAGCCGCGCGACGTGCGTCTTGACCGTATTGGGCGAGAGATTGAGCTGACGGGCAATCTCCTTGTTCGACCGCCCGGCGGCGAGAAGTCCGAGCACCTCGTGCTCGCGGCGCGTGATGCCGAGCGTGGTCAGGGCCGGGGTATTGACCTCGAATCCGCCTGACAAAATCCGCGGCCGGAAGAGGCGAGCGCCGACCCAGACGCCGAGCGCCAGAAAGCTCCCCGCGACCAGGGCGATCCAGATCTCGCCGCCGTGGGTCCGGGCCCAGATGCGGTAGTCCAGCCACTGCAGCGCCACGGCTCCCAGGGCCAGAACGAGACCGTAGATCAGCACTGTCTTCCACATGATCGCGGAGCCTAGGGGTGGATTTTCGGCTGCGCCAGTCCGACGCCTTGCGACAGTTCGGACAACATCGCCCGCCCCCGTCTCGCCAAATTGGTTCCATGTCGCTATAAGCGGTCATGACACATGAGAAAGAAGCAGCCGCCATCGTCGAGCGGCTTATCGAAGAATACGAACGGTCCGTCTCCGCCCTGAGGGGCGCCCTGAAGACCTTCCTGACAACCGGAACCCGCCCTGACCCCGCCCTGCGGGCCGACGGCGCGTTCGTGTATCCCGAGCTGCGGATGCACTGGAGCGGCGAGAACGGCTATCCGCGGATCAGCCGCGCCTATGCCCGGATCGGCCTGCCGGGTCACTACGCGACCACGGTCACCCGGCCGCACATGTTCAAGGACTATCTGGTCGAGCAACTGGCCCTGATGATTCAGGACTTCGGCGTCGAGCTCGACGTCGGCCGGTCGATCCAGGAAATCCCGTTCCCCTATGTGCTCGACGGGGGCGACATCGCGATGGCGGACGTCAGCGCCAGCGAGATCGCCCGCTGGTTCCCCACCACCGAGCTGGCCCACATCGGCGACGAGGTGGCGGACGGGCTGTGGGATCCGGTGCTGGAGGCCTCGCGGCCGCTGGCTCTGTTCGATGGCCTGCGCACCGACTTCTCGCTGGCCCGTCTCAAGCACTACACCGGCGCGCCGGCCGAGGACGTGCAGCAGTACATCCTGTTCACCAACTACCACCGCTACGTCGACGAGTTCGTTCGCTGGGGCTGCGAACAGCTCAAGGAACCCGGCACACGCTTCACCGCCCTCTCGGCGCCGGGCAACATCACGGTGACCAAGGATACGCCGAACCCCGAAATGACCGTGGCCAACGGGCCATGGCGGCGTCACCAGATGCCGGCCTATCACCTGATCGCCGAGGGCGGGCAGGGGGTCACCCTCGTCAACATCGGCGTCGGCCCGTCAAACGCCAAGACCATCACGGACCATCTCGCCGTCCTGCGGCCCCAGGCCTGGATCATGATCGGCCACTGCGGCGGCCTGCGCGGCAGCCAGACGATCGGCGACTACGTGCTGGCCCACGCCTATCTGCGGGATGACCATGTGCTGGACGAGGTCCTGCCGCCCGACATCCCCATCCCGTCGATCGCCGAGATGCAGCGGGCGCTGTACGACGCGGCCAAGCAGGTCAGCGGCGAGAGCGGTGAGAGCCTGAAGCGCCGGCTGCGCACCGGCACGGTGGTCACCACCGACGACCGGAACTGGGAGCTGCGCTACACGTCCTCCGCCTTGCGCTTCAACCAGAGCCGGGCCGTGGCCATCGACATGGAAAGCGCAACCATCGCCGCCCAGGGCTACCGCTTCCGGGTGCCCTACGGCACGTTGCTCTGTGTCTCGGACAAGCCGTTGCACGGCGAGATCAAGCTCCCGGGTCAGGCCAACGCCTTCTACGAGCGCGCCATCAGTCAGCACCTGCAGATCGGCATCGCCACCGTCGATCTGCTGCGCGCCGAGGGCCCCAATCTTCACTCGCGAAAGTTGAGAGCATTCGACGAGCCGCCGTTCAGGTAGAGCTGTTCATGTCGGAGGACTGGGCGTAGGATAGGGTATGACAAAGCCTCCCAAATCCGAAGGCGAGATTCCCGGCGTGCAGGAAAACGCGACGCCGTGGTTGGATGCCGAAGACCCGGCGGAGGCCTTGGCTGCGCTAGAAGAGTATCACCGAACGGGCGTGAGCTATTCGCTCGATGATGCTCAGACAGAGCTTCAGCGACTGATCGCGGAGCGGCGGGCGCGAAAGGCTTGATCTACGATGTCCGGCTTTCTCAACGGGCTTGGCGAGACCTGACACGGCTGGCGGATTTCCTCAGCCACGGCAGTCCGAGCGCGGCCGCCAGGGCGATCACCGTTATTTGGTCGACCATGGAGTCGCTGGACCGTTTCCCGGAACGCGGCGCGCCGACCTAGCAGGAGTCCGTCCGCCAACTGTTCGTCCCGTTCGGCCGCGGTGGGTATGTCGTTCAGTACGCGATCGTCGCGGCCGAGGTGATAATCCTCCGCATCTTCCATAGCCTCGAAGAGCGGTGACACGCCGGTCCCCATCCGCTATCGCACCGCAGCGAAGATCCGGGAGCTCAGCGCCGTGACCGACAAGACCGAGGAAGCCGGCTGGGCGACCGCAAAGACCCTCGCCGAAGCCCTGCCCTATATCCAGATCTATGACCGCGAACGGGTCGTGATCAAATACGGCGGCCACGCCATGGGCGAGGACAACGTCGCCAAACTGTTCGCGGCCGACGCGGTGCTGCTCAAGCTGATGGGCCTGCATCCGGTGATCGTGCACGGCGGCGGCCCGCAGATTTCCGCCATGCTGGACCGCGCCGGCGTCAAGTCGACCTTCATCGATGGCCTGCGCGTGACCGACGAGGCGACGATGGAAGTCGCCGAGATGGTTCTGTCTGGCGCCATCAACAAGGAAATCGCCAACTGGATCACCCTGGCCGGCCGCGAAGCGGACGTGCGGGGTGTGGGCCTGTCGGGCAAGGACGCGCGGCTGATCACCGTGACCCGCGCGCGCCGGACCCGGAAGGATCCCGACAGCAACATCGAACAGGTCGTCGACCTGGGCTTTGTCGGCGAACCGCAGAAGATCGACCCGACCCTGATCGAGGTGCTGATCGCGTCAGAGCACGACTACATCCCGGTGATTGCGCCGATCGGCGTGTCCGAGTCGGGACAGACCTTCAACGTCAACGCCGACACGGTCGCCGGGGCGATCGCCGGGGCGCTCAAGGCCAAACGCATGCTGCTGCTGACCGACGTGCCGGGGGTCAAGGACGCCAATGGCGACCTGATCCGCCAGATGACCGTCGCCGAGGCCTTTGAACTGATCCGCACCGGCGTGGCGAACGGCGGCATGATTCCGAAGCTCGAAACGGCCATCGCCGCGATCGACGCCGGCGTGGAAGCGGTGGTCATTCTCGATGGCCGTCGCCCGCACGCCATGCTGGTCGAGCTGTTCACCGAACACGGCGCCGGGACCCTGGTGAAGGCGTGACCGACCTCACCCACATCGACACCTGGCTGTTCGACCTCGACAACACGCTCTACCCGATCGAGAGCGAAGTCATGACCCTGGTCGCCGGGCGGATGACGGACTTCATGGAGCGGGTCACGGGCCTGCCCCGCGAAGAGGCCCGCGCGATCCAGAAGCGCTACTATCATGAACACGGCACGACCCTGGCGGGCCTGATGGCCAACAACCACGGCATCGATCCGGAAGACTTCCTGACCGCCGTCCATGATGTATCGCTGGACGCCCTGAAACCCGATCCGGCGCTGACCGCCGGTCTGGAACGGCTGCCCGGCCGGCGACTGGTGTTCACCAACGGCTCGGCGGCCCACGCCGAGCGGGTGCTCGATCGACTGGGCATCGCCCATGTGTTCGAGGACATCTTTCATATCGCGGCGGCGGGATACATTCCCAAGCCCTCACCCGTGACCTTCGGCATGATGATCGCCCGTCACGGCGTGACAGCGGCGGGCGCGGCCTTCTTCGAAGACAGCGAACACAACCTCGCCCCGGCCGCGGCGCTGGGCATGACCACGGTGCTGGTCGGCGCCCATGCGGCCGAGTCGACCGCCTCCTTCGTCCACCATCGCGCAAGACACCTGGCCGAGTTTCTCAACGCCATCCAGGTGAAGGAAATCCACGCATGACCGCCGTGACGCTCGCTGATCTGGAAACCGAAATCGAAGCCGCCTGGGACGCCCGCGACAGCGTCTCGCCGGCGACCACCGGTCCGGTCCGCACGGCCATCGAGGAAACCCTGTCCCTGCTCGACAGTGGCAAGGTGCGGGTGGCCGAGAAGGTCGACGGCGAATGGGTCGTTCGTCAGTGGGCCAAGAAGGCCGTCCTGCTGTCCTTCCGCCTGAACCCCAACGCGGTCATGCGCGCCGGCGCCATGGGCGGCGCGGTCGGGCCCTGGTGGGACAAGGTGGCCAACAAGTTCGACGGCTGGGAAGCGCCGCAGTTCGAGGAAGCCGGCTTCCGCGCGGTCCCCGGCGCCATCGTCCGTCGTGGCGCCTACGTGGCGAAGAACGTCATCCTGATGCCCTCGTTCGTGAACATCGGCGGCTACGTCGACGAGGGCACGATGGTCGACACCTGGGTCACGGTCGGCTCCTGCGCCCAGATCGGAAAGCGGGTGCACCTCTCGGGCGGCGTTGGCATCGGCGGCGTGCTCGAACCCCTGCAGGCCAACCCGACGATCATCGAAGACGACTGTTTCATCGGCGCCCGTTCGGAGGTGGTCGAAGGCGTCATCGTCGGCCAGGGCAGCGTCCTGTCGATGGGCGTGTTCCTCACGGCCACCACCAAGATCGTCGATCGCAAGACCGGCGAAGTCCATCGCGGTTACGTGCCGCCCTACAGCGTCGTGGTGCCTGGCAGCCTGCCGGATCCGCACGGCGGCCCGAGCCTGTCCTGCGCGGTGATCGTCAAGACGGTCGACGCCCAGACGCGCTCCAAAACCTCGATCAATGACCTGCTGCGGGACTAGCTGACGGTCGGGCATTGGTCCTAAGGTCGCAGGCCCCGGGGGGATGCCGCATGGATCGACTGATTGCCCTGTTCAGTTTTCGCGGCCGGGCGTCACGCCTGACCTATTGGCGGACGCAGCTCTGGACCTCCTTCGTTCTGGTGGGTCTGTGGATCGTGACGATTTTTCTGGCCATGGGCGCCGGCGACATCGCCGTGGTTCCTATCCTGCTCGGCCTGCCTGTCCTGATCATCAACCTGGCCACGCTCGTCCGTCGGCTGCACGACCGGGGCAAAAGCGCCAGGTGGCTTCTGGCCTTCTGGGCCGCGCCGAGCGCCTGCTTCATCACGGCCCAGCTGGCGACGGAGCAGACCGGTGAAGGCGGACTCCTCGCCATGGGCAGCCTGGTGGCCGGATTGATCCTTGAGGCCTGGGCCATTGTCGAAGTCGGGTTCCTCCGCGGCGCGCCGCAGCCGAACCGGTTCGGCCCGGTCCCGCCCAGCGGGTTGCGTCGCCGGCGTCAGCGGTCCTAAACGGACCCATGAGCCTGATCGACCCCGTAGACCTTGCCCGCGACCTTATCCGCCGCCCGTCCGTGACGCCCGCCGACCTCGGCGCGATGGACATCGTCCACGAGGCGCTGGAAGGCCTGGGCTTCACCTGTCGACGGATGAAGTTCGGCGAGATCGAAAACCTCTATGCCCGTCGAGGGACGGGCAGCCCCAACCTCTGCTTCGCCGGTCACACGGACGTGGTGCCGGTTGGGGACGCCGGCGCCTGGACCAGCCCGCCGTTCGAGGCGGCGCTCGCCGACGGTGTCCTGATCGGTCGCGGGGCGGTCGACATGAAGGGCGGCATCGCCGCCTTCATCGGCGCGGTCTCCGCCTATCTGGCCAGCAAGGAGCCGACAGGCTCGCTCAGCTTCCTGATCACGGGCGACGAGGAAGGCATCGCGCTCGACGGCACCAAGCGCGTCGTCGCGACCCTGGCCGCCGAGGGCGAGGTCATCGACCACTGCATCGTCGGCGAGCCCTCAAGCTCGGCGCGGCTGGGCGACATGATCAAGATCGGCCGGCGCGGCAGCATCAACAGCTGGATCACGGTCGAGGGGACCCAGGGCCACGTGGCCTATCCGCATCGCGCCGCCAATCCGGTCCCGGTGCTGATCGACCTCCTGTCCCGGCTGCAGGCGCGGGTGCTCGACGACGGCTATGAGGGTTTTCAGCCGTCGAACCTCGAGGTCACCACCATCGATGTCGGCAACACGGCGACCAACATCATCCCGCGCGAGGCGAAGGCCCGGCTGAACATCCGCTTCAACCCGGCCCACAAGGGCGCCGAGCTCGAGGCCTGGATCGCCGGGACGGCAGCCGCCGCCGGCGACGGGTTCAAGGGCCGGGTCGAGGTGAAATCAATCATCAGCGGCGAGGCCTTCCTCACCCGGCAGGGCCCGTTCACCGAGATGGTCGCCGCCGCGATCCTCGAAACCACCGGCGAGACGACGGACATGTCGACCACGGGCGGCACCTCCGACGCCCGGTTCATCCGCGACCTATGCCCGGTTCTGGAATTCGGCCTCGTCGGCGAGACCATGCATGCCGTCGACGAGCGGGTTCCTGTCAGCCAGATCCGTGACCTTCAGGCCGCCTACCAGCGGATCATCGAACGCTACTTCGAGACGTTTTCGGCGTAGCCCACGCCGGTCAGGTACAGGCCGTCGGCCGGGGCGACTGTGCCGCAGGCGGTGCGGTCCTTCGCCTCCAGCGCGGCCTTCAGGTCGGCCCTTGTCCAGCGGCCAAGGCCAACCTCGACGATCGAGCCGACCATCGAGCGGACCTGACGATGAAGGAACGACCGCGCGGCGAAGGTCAGATGCACCTCGTCAGCCACGCGACGAACGGTGGCCACATCCAGCGTCTTCATCGGTGACTTCGCCTGACACTGCATGTCGCGGAAAGTCGTGAAATCGTGGTGGCCGGTCAGCACCTGGGCTGCATCGTGCATCGCCTCCGCGTCCAGAGGCTTGCGCACATGCCAGACGCGGCCCTTGTCCAGCGCCGGCGGCGCGGGCCGGTTGCGGATGCGATACAGGTAGCGCCGCTCGTTGGCCGAGAAGCGGGCGTGCCAGTCGTCAGAGACGTCCTCGACCTCAAGCACCGCGATCGGTTCGGGGCGCAGATGCGCGTTCATGGCGTCGCGCACGACATCGGCGGGCCAGGCCCGGTTCAGGTCGACGTGGATGACCTGGCCTGTGGCGTGGACTCCGGCGTCGGTTCGGCCGGCCGCGTGGATACGCAGCGTCTCGCCGGTAAACCCGAGCACGGCCTTCTCGATCTCGCCCTGCACGCTGGGCAGGCCCCCCTGGGCCTGGAAACCGCGATAGGGCCGGCCGTCATATTCGATGGTCAGCCGGTAGCGGGGCATCAGTCCAGAACCGTTCCGGCGGCGACCGGAAAACCGCGCAGGAAGTCGGCGGCGTCCTGCGCGGACTTGCCCTCGCGCTGGGCCCGCAGCAGCCGCACCGCGCCGTCGCCACAGGCGATCAGCAGGCTGTCATCGAGGGTCTGGCCGGCGGGTCCGGCGCGGTCCTCGACCCGCGAGAGCAGCGCCTTCACCCGCACCGGCCCCTTGTCCGAGGCTGCCGTGAACCAGGCGCCGGGGAAGGGCGACAGGCCGCGGATATGCAGATCGACCTCGGCGGCCGGGCGGTTCCAGTCGATGCGCGCCTCGGCCGGCTTGACCTTCTTGGCATAGGTCACGCCCTCGGCGGCCTGGGGCGTTTCGATCGCGGTTCCGGCTTCGATGGCCGCCAGGGTCGGCGGCAGCAACCGGGCGCCAGCCTCGGCCAGGCGATCGTGCAGGGTCCCGGCCGTATCGAGCGGGCCGATGCGGACGGTCTCCGTGGCCAGAACCGCGCCTTCGTCGAGGCCGACGCTCATGCGCATGACCTGCACGCCGGTCACGGCATCCCCGGCCATCAGCGCCCGCTGGATCGGCGCGGCGCCGCGCCAGCGGGGAAGGAGCGAGGCGTGGACGTTGAAGCAGCCAAGCCTTGGCGCATCGAGCACTTCAGCGACGAGAATCTGACCGAACGCCACCACCACGGCGGCGTCGAGGTTCAGGGCCTGGAAATCGGCGATGGCCTCGGGCGTCTTCATTGACGTGGGCGTGCGCACCATCAGGCCGCGCGTCTCGGCGAAGGCATGCACCGGCGAGGGCTGCAGCGTCTGGCCACGGCCGCGCGGCGCGGGCGGCTGGGAATAGACGCAGACGGCCTCGTGCCCGGCCGCGAGTATGGCGGCGAGGCTCTGGACGGCAAAATCGGGTGTTCCCAGGAAGGCGAGGCGCATGGGCGGGGTTTAGCGGCCGCCGGGGCTCGGCGAAAGGCTCAGGGAACTCCGCGCTTCACGGTTCGTTGAACACGGGAACAAAACTCGGGAAGGGAACACCTCATGCGCACCATCATCATCGTCTCGCTGGCCGTCGCCGGTCTGGCGCTCGGCGCCTGCTCCAAGGAAGACCGCGCCCAGGTCGGTGAAGGCGCCGCCGCGGCGGGTGGCGAGATCAAGGAAGCCGCGCACGAGATCGCGGCAGACCCGGATGTGAAGGAAGCCGGCGCGGCCATCGGCAACGCCGGGGCCGAAGCCGCGGACGCGGTGAAGGATACCGCCGCCGATGTTCAGGAAGGCGTCGCCGACGCCTCGGCCGACGCCAAGCGTGAGGCGGAGGAGTCCCGCGCGGCGACCGGCGACACGACGAAGCGGTAAGCCCAAATCCGCTCATCCCGGCGAAGGCCGGGACCCGGATGACCTTTTCTCGATGTCAGTCTGTTGGCAGGCCGCCCCTTGATCTGGGCCCCGGCCTTCGCCGGGGTGAGCGGCACTATGGCTACGCCGCGCGGGCGGCTTTCTCGACCTTCTTGATCGCCCGTTCGCGCTTCAGGCGCGACAGATGGTCGATGAACAGCACGCCCTTGAGATGGTCCATCTCGTGCTGGATGCAGACGGCGAACAGGCCTTCCGCGTCCTCCTCGACCGCCTCGCCAGCGTAGTTGAGGTAGCGGATCTTGACCCGGGCCGGACGCTCGACGTCGTCGTAGATGTCCGGCACCGACAGGCAGCCTTCTTCGTAGGACGCCAGATCGTCAGACGACCAGATGATCTCCGGGTTGACGAAGTAGCGCGGATTGCGTCGGCCCTCGTCGTCGCCCTCGGCAGCTTCGCGGTCGCCCAGATCCATGACGATGATCTGCTTCGGCTTCCCGACCTGCACGGCGGCCAGGCCGATGCCCGGCGCCGCGTACATCGTCTCCAGCATGTCATCCATCAGGGCGCGCAGACCATCGGTCACGCCGCCCTCGACCGGCGTGGAAATCTGCTTGAGCACAGACAGGTCTGCGGCGTTGTCGACGGTGAGGATGCGGCGGAGAGACATGATGGTCAGGAGGTAGGGGCGGCGTCCGAAACCGTCAAGGCGGGCGTATCGCCGCCGGGCAGCTTGGCGAGGGGCCGAACGGCGGTCTCGACCGGCTCGACCAGCGGGATTTCCTTGCCCTCGTGGTCGACCTTCAGGTCCTCGAAGCGGCGGGCCTGGGTCAGCACCTGGGCCTCCAGCGAACCGACGAACTGGTTGTAGCGGCTGACCGCGGTCTCCAGAGCCTTGCCGAGGCCGGCGGCGTGGCCACCCATCACCGACAGGCGCCTGTAGAGCTCGCGGCCGAGGGCGGCGATCTTGTCGGCGTTGGCCGCCTGCTCCTC
>CAZISF010000032.1:20760-29041 GCA_964541915.1 uncultured Caulobacter sp. | reverse complement strand
CTGGGCGCGCGCTTTGGGACGGTCAATTCGATCTGCGGCCAAATCGTCGGCGAGCACGCCATTGATCTTGGGCGCTCGCCCAGGGCCGAAGTGATTCCTGAAGACGGGGTCGACCGGCTGTTTGCCATAGCGGCTGAAGGCGCCATCGGACGTCATGCGGCGATCTTGAATGAGCTCTCCGACGCCATGGGCGCCTCAGAGCCCAAACTGGCCGCCGCAGCAGAGCGATCGGATTGGCGCACCACGCTGCAAAGACTCATTGACCTTGCGCGGTCAAATGGCCTGCAGGCCAGTGCTCTGGCCGATTCCGCTGACCGGTCGGTTGAGACCTTCTTGGCGCTCTTGCCGCAATCCTCCGCTTCTGGCGAAG
This sequence comes from uncultured Caulobacter sp., assembly GCA_964541915.1. Taxonomy (GTDB): domain Bacteria; phylum Pseudomonadota; class Alphaproteobacteria; order Caulobacterales; family Caulobacteraceae; genus Caulobacter. The sequence continues at coordinate 28,671 of CAZISF010000032.1, read as the reverse complement.
ATCTCGATCGAGCGCTTGAACGCGCCATCGAGAATGCCTTGTCGGTGTTCCCGCCGGTATTGGGGAATGACGGCAAGGCGGCGTTGACGCTCCTGCGGCCGATCCAAACCGCTTGCCGTCGCGGCGAGACGATTAACTGGCCGGATTGGGCGCGTCTTTCAAAGGTGAAGTGCGCGAAGAAGGACGGGCAGCCGTTGATAGACGCCCTCGAGGTTGTTTGTCGCGCGGCAGCCCGGCATCCGGAGCATCCCCGGCTGCGGTCTGACTGCGAACTGTTTGTCCGTACGCTGTTCACATGCGCGTCCGAAGCCCTCGACGCCTACCAGGCCTACAAGTCTGAACGCGGCCTGATGGACTTCACTGATCAGGAAGCCCTGGCGCTCGACGTCCTTCGCGATCCGGCGATGGCGGAACGTCTCGGTGAGCGCATCGGGCGCGTCTTCGTCGATGAATTTCAGGACTCCAGCCCGCTGCAGATCGCCATCTTCACCGCCATGGCCGAGCTGGTGGACGCCAGTACCTGGGTCGGCGATCCGAAACAGGCCATCTATGGTTTCCGCAACGCCGACAGCGCCTTGACCCAGGCCGCCTTCGATGGCGTCGCCGCAACGGCCACAGAACCCCAGGAGGTCCTGGCGACCTCCTACCGCAGCCGCAAGGGTATCATCGACTTCGTCAATGCCGCGTTCGGACCGGCCTTCACCGCCATGGGCCTGCCGGCCGCCGAACACGCGTTCAGCGGCACGGCGAGAAAGGAGGCCGGCTTCGGTCACGCCCCCTTTGCGGTCTGGCCGCTTGAGGGGGCTCTCAAGAACCAACATGCCGCGCTAGCGGCCGGTATCCGCGACGCCCTGGAGAAGGGTGCGGATTGGATGGTGGAAGACAAAGAGTCTGGTCAAATGCGCCCGCTTCGAGCCGGCGATGTGGCCGTGCTCTGCCGCTCCAACGAACACCTTCGGACGATTGCCGCCGCCCTGAGCCAGCTTGGCGTCAAGGTCGCGGTTGAGCGCGATGGCCTCTCGCGCACACCGCATGTCGAGCTGGTGATGGCCGCTTTCCGCTGGGTGGCCGATCCGACCGACCGGCTCGCGCTTGCTGAGCTCGCGCGTTTCTTCAGTGATGATCCGCAGTCGGACCAGTGGCTACAGGCCGTCAGCGCCGAAGACCAGGACGCCGCTCTGCAAGCCGCCGTGCCGATTTCGCTGGCCCTGAAAGGGCTTCGCGAGAGCGTCCTGTCACTGACGCCCGCGGACCTTGTCGATGCTCTGATCGTTCTGCCGGACGTCATCCGCAGGATTGAGTCCTGGGGCGATGTCGCCGGACGCCTCGACGACCTGGAAGCCCTCCGAGGTTTTTCCCGCGCTTATGAGGCGAGCTGCACCAGCTCTGGCGCGCCGGCCACGCCCTCAGGCCTGGTTCTGGCGCTCGCTGCCGATCAACCACGCCGCCCCAAGAGTCTTCAATCCGACGCCGTGAAGGTCATGACCTATCACGGCGCCAAGGGGCTTGAATGGCCGCTCGTGATCTTGACCGCGCTGAACCGCGAGCCGAAACCCCGGCTGTTCGAGGCGGTCGCGGAGGCGCAAGGCGCGCTGGATTGGCGCGCGCCCCTGGCCGGCCGCTGGATCCGATATTGGCCCTGGCCTTATGCTAGCCAAAGCAAGGACGTTGGTCTCGACGAAGCCGCCCTCATCTCGCCGCTTGGCCAGCAAGCGGCCTTGCGGGCCCGCCAGGAAGAGACACGACTTCTCTATGTCGGTGTCACGCGCGCTCGCGACTATGTGGTCTTCGCTCCGCCGACCAAGGGCGAGCTCAAATGGCTGCAGGTGCTGGACGGCGATCAGCCCGGCCATGTCGCCCTACCCTCGGGCGCGACCAACAGCCTAGTTGCAGGCGCCGAAAGCTTTTCGGCCCGAGTGAGCCCGATGGCGGTCGATGACGCGGTGGCCCCCTCAATCGTCAGGCCGGCGTTTGTGCGTTTGACCCGGCAAATCCGCGAGCGGCCAGCGTTGCATCGCCGCCCGAGCGGTGAAACCGCGACAGATCCTTATGTCGTGGTCGAGCGGGTCCAACTTGGTCCGCGCCTGCCCTTCGTCGGCACGCCCGACATGCTGAGCCTGGGCGAGGCCGTCCATGCCATTTTCGCAGCTGATCGGGCCGATCAGCCGGCGCCGTTGCGTCAGGCGCGGGCAGAAGCGATCCTGGATCGCTGGTTCGTCCATCAGGTGAAGGCCCAAGATGTGCTCAATGCCTGCGATCGGCTCAACGCCCACCTGAACGGCCTTTGGCCTACGGCGCGTCTGCGCCGCGAAACTCCCGTGTTCGCCCGCCTTGGCGACCAGCTCGTCAGTGGGCGGATCGACCTATTGGCCGAACATGGCGAGGGCTTTGCGGTCATTGATCACAAGAGCTTTCCCGGATCTCGCGACACCTGGGACGCGCGCGCCGCGGGGTATGGGCCGCAGCTGGGACTCTATGCGGAAGCTATCGAAGCGGCCACGTCGCGTCCCTGCGACGGACTTTACATTCATATGCCGATCGTCGGCGCGCTCCTGCGCGTCGTGCCTCAGCCTGGAGCGACCACATGATCGGGGCCGATGTCCCGTTCTGCGAACGCGCGGTCGGCCTCGACCTTCTGCGCAAGGCGGTGAACCCGGCGCGCAATCAGGTCGCCGGCGGCCGAGAGCGGGTCAGCGGAAAGTTTGCCAATCCGGCGTCCCCGGCCGCCTTGGCGGGCTGCTTCTCCATGGACACCCCATGACCAGATTGCGCGTCATCGACCTCGAAACGACCGGCACCGAGCCGCCCGCAGAGATCATCGAGTTCGGCCGGGTCGACGTCGTCATCGATGACCGCGGCTCGTCGGTTGAGGCGCCGCAGTCCTGGCTCTACCGGCCTCTGCGGAACATTCCGCCCGAAACCAAAGCCGTCCATCACATCACCGAGGCCGACTTCGGTCCCGATACGCCTGTTTGCACACCGGACCACCTGCATGCCGCGGTCTGGGCTGGGCCGCCCCCGGCGGCGTTCGTTGCCCACAGTTGCGCCTTCGAGCGGCAGTTCGTCACGGAGGCGACGACGGGCTCCCATCCCTGGATCTGCACTTACAAAGTGGCGATGCACGTCTGGCCCGACGCCCCGCGTCACTCCAACCAGGTGCTGCGCTACTGGCGCAATCTCGTCCTCGACAACGCGCTGGCCATGCCGCCGCATCGGGCGGGCCCTGACGCCTGGGTGACCGCTCACCTCCTCGCCGATCTTGCCCAGCACGCCTCCTTCGACCAGATGGTCGCCTGGACGCTGGAGCCGCGCCCCATGCCGATCCTCACCTTCGGCAAACATCGCGCCCAGACGTGGGCGCAGGTCCCCAGCGACTACCTGCAGTGGATGCAACGCCAGACAGACATGGATACCGACACGGTCTGGCACGCGGGCCAAGAACTAGCCCGCCGTGGCCGCTAGTCGGCAGGCGGGCTCTGCCAGGCAAGAAATGCAAGCGACGGTCCGCCTGGCGTCCTAAGGGGCAAAAGCGTTGCTCAGTTGGGGCGCGATGAACGGCTCGGCGACGTTTTCAAAAAGGCCGGCGCATTCTGGACTTCAGGACTTGGGGGACATTGCGGTGGGATCTTTCACACCAACGCGGGCGCCAGACTGGAGTACGCGACTTGCCTTGTGCAGCCGCTCCGCCCATTCCACATCGCCTCCAAGGGCCAGGAGGGTTTCGCCAACGGCGCTAGAGGCCCCCCTTGGTTCTGCGGGCTGAAAAGTTCGAACGTCGTCGTCGACTCCCCGCTGAGAGAGACACTCGCTGAGTTCCGCCATCAGCGAGAACGGTTTCGCGGCCTCGATGCTGAGTATTTTGTCGGTCAGAGAAAAGTTCGATCCCACCGTTTCGACGATGAGGCGGCGTTCGGCGTCTCCCCCCGACTGGAACCAATCCACGGCCTGATTGCTGAACGAAATCAGATCCTGGAAAAGTTCGATACTTTTCGCCTGCTGCTCGGGTTCGGCGAGCCTGGCTGATAATCGGAGCCGTTCCTGCTCGAGCTTTTGCCGGTCGTCGGCGAACTCGGCGTCGTCGATCAGATTGCGTGTGCGCATGCCGCGCAGCTCGCGGAGCTCCTCATCGATCGTCGCAAGCGCAGCTTCGATGGACAGTCGTTTGGCGTTCTGAATCTCCTTACTCTGGTCGGCGCCCTTGGCCAGGTTGTCGATCAACCACTGGCCGATTGTCGGCTCGCACTTCAGACGGCTCAGGAACGCCACGATCTGCTTTTCGAGGACCTTGACCTCGACGGCGGGCTGGCGACAGCGAGGGCCCAGCATGCGCCGGGTGCAATGGTAGTAGACGTAGCGGCGACCATAGGCGTTGGTCTTGTGCTCAGCGGTGACGCCCCGGCTACAGCCACCACAGATCATGAGCCCCGTATAGGCGAAGCTGTAGGTTTGGGCCCGGACGCGGTCAGGCCGGCGAACGATCCCCTGGACCTGCTGAAACTCTGCCATCGTGACCACCGCATCATGCTTGCCGGGATGGGTTTGTCCTCGCCAGTAGATCACCCCGGCATAGAAGGGGTTGGTCAGAAGGCGGTGGACGGAAGCCATGGACAGGAGTTTGCCGCCCATTCGCTTCTTCTTGGGCGTGCGGAAGCCCCAGTCGTCGCGGGCGATCGTTGCGATCTGCCGGCAGCTGTGGCGGCCGGTCAGGGCAAGGTCGAACAACTGGCGGACCAGCGGAAACCGCAGAGGGTCGGGAATGATGGTCTTGCCGACCGGGTCGTTGAGGTAGCCGAGCGGCGCTTGATTGGGTCTCCATCCCAGTTCGATCTTGGCCCGGTTGCCGCGTTTGACGTTCTCCGAGAGGGCGTCGGAATAGTATTTCGACTGTCCGAACATGATCGAGAGCATGAACTTGCCCTGCGGATTGTTCTCGAATGTGTAGGTCGAAAACCCCAGGTCGCGGATCACGCCGGTATCGAGCAGATAGACGATACGCCCGCCATCGATGGAGTTGCGGGCCAGGCGGTCTGGCGCCCAGGTGATGATGCCCTCGGCTTCACCGCGCTCGATCAGCGCCATCATCTCACCAAACACCGGCCGACCCGGGGCCTTGGCGCTCTTGGATTCTTCGAAGGTCCGGACGATCTCGACGCCGGGACGAGCGCAGAATGATCGTTCCAGCTCCCGGCGCTGGGAGTCGATGGACATCACCTGGCGGTCTTCGTCCTCCGAGGATTTTCGGCAGTAGAGGACGTATCTCATAGGGCGCATGAGACGCCCCCAAAGTCCCTGACGTCCCGATCACCCACAGCCTCGCGAGAAGCGAGGTCGCGGCTGGGCACGATGGCGGGGAGGGATGTCATGAATTGGGGCGTCAGCTGAATCTTACGGCGCCGGGGTCAATCGCGCGAATCGCATTGTCCCCCGGCCGGTCCGGCCGTTCTTCCAGCCTGCAGGCCTACGCGTCCGCAGGGGAGGCCGGTTGTCGTGCGTCCCGCGCAAGACGTGCCCCCTCCACGGTTTGGCAGCCCAACCGCAGACTGATGGAATGTCATCCACGACCAAGGCTGCGCCGCTGCCGATCATCTCCCGTTGTCTGCCGGACGGGACCCTGATTGAGACCCTCTACGACGCCGAAGCGACCACCACCTCGCTGGCCGTCTCATCGCCCGAGGGCGAGGTCGCCATTGTCCCGTTCTTCGACCTGCCGACCGGAGAGCGTCTGATCCCCTACGCCGCCACCAACAACCTGATCGCGTCTGGCTGCGTGCTGTTGCCGTCGGACGTTGGGGACTTCGGGGACAAGGCGGAGCTCGCCCTTGCAGTCGGCGCCTTCCTGCACCGCTACGTCGACCTGACGCCGGCGTTCGAGGAGATCGCCACCCACTATGTCCTGCTGACTTGGGTGTATGACGCGTTCAACGAGCTGGGCTACCTGCGTTTCCGTGGTGACTACGGCACCGGTAAGACCCGCGCCCTGCTGGCCGTTGGCTCACTTTGTTACAAACCCTTCTTCGCCTCCGGCGCCTCCACCGTCTCGCCGATTTTCCATGTGCTGGACGCCTTTGGCGGCACCCTGGTGCTCGACGAGGCGGACCTGAGGTTCTCCGACGCCACGGCCGACCTGACCAAGATCCTCAACAACGGCAACGTCAAAGGCCTGCCGGTGCTGCGGACCATGATCAACCGCCACCGCGAGCTCAATCCGACCGCGTTCAAGGTGTTTGGGCCAAAGCTCATTGCCATGCGCGAGCGGTTCACCGATCGTGCTCTGGAGAGCAGGTTTCTGACCGAAGAGACCGGTGGCCGGCCGCTGCGCGCCGACATCCCGATCCACACGCCGGAAGACCTGAAGGCCGAGGCCTTGGTGCTGCGCAACAAGCTCCTCGCCTGGCGGTTTGCTGCCCGCCACACGGTCGGCCCCGACCCATCGAGACTGGTCCCAGGCATCGAGCCACGTCTGAACCAGACAGCGCTCGCCCTGTTGTCGATCATCGACGATGAGGCCGTCCGCGGCCGTATCGGGCAGGCGCTAGCGGGCGAGGAGGCGCGCGTGCTTCAAGAGCGCGCCACGTCCCTCGAAGCAGCCATGCTAGCGGGCCTGCTCGAAGCGTTCGCCATGTCGGAAACCTCTCATGTCACCGTCTCGGACGCCGCCCAGCGGTTCAACCAGCGTTGCTGCTCTGACCTGGGCAAGCCGATGACCAACAAATGGGTCGGCGGGTTCCTGCGTAACCGCCTGCGCCTGACGACCATGAAGACCGGCGGTGTCTATGTGGTGCCACGGACCGAGCTGGCCAAGATCGAGGCGCTGGCGCGTCGGTATGGGCTCACGACCAACGAGACAAACCTTGCATAGGGTGGGCGGTGGGATTGATCGCGCGAAGCGCGAAAAGTTGCGCACAGCGCAAGAAGTCCCCCCGTGAATTTGGACCGAAAGTGCGGGACGATAGAGACAGACGGCTCTTTATCGTCGTCGCTAACCGACATGCTCTATGCGCAACCGCACCTTCGTGCGCGCCCAGCGAAAGCACTGGGCTCTCTCACAGAATGAACTGGCGATGCTTCTCAATCGCTCGCCCGCCCGCCTTTCCCGTTATGAATCCGGTGAAGACCCGCCAGACCTGGAAACCGTTCTTGGTCTGCAGGTCGTGTTCGGGGCCGCGCCCCGTAAAGTCTTTCCGTCGCTCTACACGATCACCGAGGAAGCAGTGATGCGCCGGGCGGCGGAGTTTGATCAGAGCCTGGTTGGCAAGATCGGCTATTCGGCCGATCGCAAGCGACGACTGCTCAAGGGGATGGCTTTTAGGGCGGGACATTCGTCAGAGGACGCATGAGCTCAAAGACGTTGCCGCCGGGTCTGGCGCTGGCTATCCATCCCTATTCAAGGGGCTTTGGCTGGGTCGCGTTCGAAGGACCGTTCACACCCTATGACTGGGGACTCTCCACCGCCCGGCGGGACAAGAATGCGGTCTGCCTGCGCAAGATCGAGAAGCTGCTGGAACGACTCCAACCAGAGACCATCATCCTGGAAGCGTTCGAGCTACGGGTTTCAACCCGTCCGGCGCGCACCGCGCGCCTCTGCCGGGCCATCGTCAGCCTCGCCGCTGATCGGGGACTTGAGGTCGCCATCTACAGCCGTTCGGATGTGCAGGCCGCGTTCGCGCCGGTCGGCGCGCGAACGCGCGATGAAATCGCCGCCGCCGTGGCCCGTCACATCGATGCCCTGCGGCACCGAATCCCCAAGGCTCGCGACAAACCCTGGTTGTGGGAAGATCCGCGCATGGCCCTGTTCTCGGCCGCGGCTCTGATCCTGACCCATCACCAACTAGGCTCGGCGAGCCTCTTCAACGATCTCCCCTGAAAGGGGCGCCCCCCCCGGCGCGGGGGGCCCGGGGGGGGGTTTTTTAT
>CAZISF010000032.1:0-20750 GCA_964541915.1 uncultured Caulobacter sp. | reverse complement strand
CAGGGGCCGTGGGCCGGGTCGATGCAGAACATGCACCCCCAACTCGGCGCGGCGCGCCTATTCAACGATCCCCCCTTAACGGGGCGCCGCCCGGGACGAGCGCCCGGGGCGGCGTTTTTTTACGACTTCGCTGAGTGGATGATCACTCGCTCACTATCGCTTCCGGCTTGCGCAGCAGCACCGGTAGCCAGCCGGTTCCGCTGAGAAGCTGCTCGGCTTGGTCGGCCATCTCGCCCTTTTTGAGTGGCTTGATGCGCTCGGCGGCCTCCGGTGAGACGCCTTCGCTTACCGCCTCAACGATGCGGGTCTTGATCACCCGGCCAAGGTAGCTGGCGGTGGTCGCCGACCAGTATGCGGTCATGTCGAGCGAGACCGCATCGGCCAAGGCGTTGGCGTGGGCCTGTACGCGGGGACGCCGCTCCCACGTCTGGACCGCGTTGATGCTGAGACTGGCGCAATGGGCGAGCAGGCTCATGCGGCTGTCGAAGTCCAACCCCACCACGAACGTCCAGACCTCGCCGATGTCGGAGGGCATCTGGCGAGCCCAGGTCTCGTGCCGCGCGGCGATAGCCCGACCCGCCACGCTCTCCTCGATCCCCGGCGCATGGGTGGGCAGACAGGTGAGCACCATGCGGACCTCAAGACAGGTTGCGGCGGACTCGCCCTGATAGAAGGCCCGCAGGACCAGCGCATGGACGACCGCGCAAAGCGAAACGTCCGGGATCTGGGCCAGCCGGTCAGCGAGGGCCGCCGTGCGGTGGGCGGTGAGATCGGCGATCAGGCGTTCGGAGAGTGGGGCGAGGGTATCGCCTTCCTCCTGTTCGTCGCCGCCGGAATGCTCCGTAGCCGCCTCATGATCCTCGGTCTGGACGGCGTCTTCGCCGTCATCACCTTCCTCGACCGGTTCCGACGGTTCGTCCCGAGGCCGGATGAACCCGCGCTCGATACGAACCTGCCCGTCCTGCCCAAGGAACAGGAACACCCCGCCGCCCGCGATCTCTTCGGGCGTGAATACGAAGTCCTCGCCAAAGGCTGCCAGCGTCGTCTCGATCTCGGCGAGCCGGGCCTCGACCGCCGCCGGGATATCCTCGTCATCGACAAGGCCCTCGATGAGGGCGTCGCTCTCGTCGCGGATGCTATCGATGATCTCGGTGTCTTCCTCCGAGCGCTCCGCCGGGTGCGGATAGACCCGGCGAAGAGCGCTGGCATGGGGGTAGTCGATGGCGGCTTCCACCCAAGCCCAGCCCTCGGTGGTTTGCAGATCGACAGCGAGGGCCTCAAGCTTCTCGGCGGTCAGTCGGTCCAGCAGGGCGACATCCTCGAACCAGCCGCCGCCGTCCTCTGTGAAGAGGTCTCGCAGGATGGTCCCGCCTGCTTCGACATAGGCCTCACTCCCGACAAACCGGGCGCGGCGGTCGCTGGCCCGGACGTGGCGCTCGGTCATGGCCTGCCGGATCATCGACGCAGACTTGTTCCATGACAGGTTCTCATGGACCTGCTCCTGCCGGGCGTGGTCCTCGCAGATCGCGAACGCCATGAGTTGGTCCAGCGTGAGGTCGCCCTCACGATAGATGGCCATGAGGGCGGGACTGACCGCCCCCAGGCGAAGACGCTGGCGCACGACGGAGGCCGACACACCGAACCGAGCGGCGATCTCCTCGGCTCCGTAGCCCAGACGCTCAGCCAGATCGCGGAATGCTTCGAACTGGTCGGCGGGGTGCATGCCGGTGCGGGTAACGTTCTCGTCCAGACTGATCTCGCGCGGATCATTGGTGGTATCGACCCGCACCCGGATCAGTTCGGTCTTCTTGATCTCCTTGCGCTTCGCACGAAGGGTCAGGGCCAGCCTGCGGCCCTCGCCGATGGTCACGAGATAGCTGCCGGTGAACTCACCCGCCGCGTCGAGTTCCGGTTCCACCACGGGCATCTGCAACATGCCCTTGGCGGCGATGCTACCCGCCAAGGCCTCGATGGCGGCGTCGCCATGCGGGGTCTTGCGGGCATTGTTGGGTGACTTCTTCAAGCAATTGAGCGGCACGTCGATGACGGTGCCGCTCGTGACGCCGGTGGCGAGAGCGATGTGGGTATCGATGGTCATTGTCTTGTCCTTTCGGGTTGGGGCGTGAGCACCCAGAGGGCGCGCACACCCCTGCCCGTCGGCGAGACCAGGGGTAGCAAAGGCAGGAGCGATCGGCCGGGAGGGGGATCACCCGGTCTGCACGGAGCCGAAGGCGTAGGAAGACTGGGGATACCCGGCCGATCGGCGGCGCAGCCGCGGACTCTTGCCGGCGCGAGGGACAGCGTCCCTTAGTTCTTGGTGACGCGCGTCTGCTCAGAGGTGCAAGGTTACGACTGCCTAGGCTCTGGTCCGCGCTGGATGAGAGATCAGGGGCAGGTCGGTCATCCCCTCGCTGCACCGGGCGCCCTGCAGTGTGAACGGCGGCGGGGTCTCAATGCTCTCTGCATTCAGGCGCGTGCCTTGAGTCTGAACACGTCACGGTCGGTCGTACTGTGACCGCTATTGGCCAATGGCCGCTTGAGCGAGAAGCGCCCTGACGTCATGGTCGCTCGAATGCCCCTCCAGAGTCCGCCGGCGGCTAAATGCGTCTAGAAAAAGCATCCTCGATCCTCCGCCTCTCCCGCCGGCTCGCCGGGTCGGCTGAGGGGCTATCGATCGATGAGATCGCTGCCGATTTCGAGGTCGACCGGCGCACGGCCGAGCGGATGCGGGACGTGGTGCGCGACCTGTTTCCGCAGATGGAGGAGGTTCGCGACGGGAGGACCAAGCGGTTCCGGATCCGCGGGGGGCTAGACGCCTTCTTCGAGGTGCCGACTGTCGAGGAACTGGCGGATCTGGCGCTGGCGGCGGAGGCTGCCGAAAATGATGGACTCAGCGCCCGGGCCGACAGCCTGCGCAGCCTCGCCGGCAAGGTCGAGGCGCGGATCAAGCCAGGGCTGCGCATGCGCTACGCCGCCGATGTCGAGGCTCTGGCCCTGGCCGAGCGAATTGCCCTCAGCCCCGGACCGCGGCCGGCCTGCGACCCGTCGATTCTGCGCCGGCTGCGTGCCGCGCTGCTGGCGATGAAACAGGTCCGGTTCACCTACCGGCCCTCCGGCGAGGGCGCGCCGGCGACGCGGACCGTCGATCCCTGCGGTCTGCTGTTTGGCTCGGTCTATTACCTTGTCGCCCGGCGGGTCGGCTCGCCGCAGCCGGTGCTCTGGCGGCTGGATCGGATGGACGAGGTCGAGCTTCTCGCCAGCGTCAGCGATGTGCCGGACGGGTTCGACCTGACCACCTTCGCCGACCGTTCGTTCGGGGTTTTCCAGGAACCGCTCGAGGACGTCATCCTGCGGGTCTCGCCAGCCGCCGCTGGCCGAGCGGCCAGCTACCGCTTCCATCCCAGCCAGTCCTTAGAGCCACAGGACGACGGCGGCCTGATCGTCCGCCTGCGCGCCGGGGGCCTGCTGGAACTGTGCTGGCACCTGTTTACCTGGCGCGGCGAGATCCAGATTCTCGGGCCTGAAACGCTGAAGGCGATGATGGCGGAGGAGCTGGCGCGCTTCCAAGATCCAAGGCTCGTTCCGCTGGGATAAGCATTGCCGCTGGCGCACGACCTGTTCTGACGCATCAGTGGTTTAGAACTGCGCAAGTTCGCCATGCCCACACCCTCCCTCCTCATCGCTCTCGGCCTTCTGGCCATTCTGCTTGGACCGCTGGTGCTTCGCCTTGCTCGGTTCGTGGGTTGTCTTTTGGCTGCAGCCGTTGCTCTCCTCTTTAAGCTCATGCGCGTACTCGTGTTTTTCGCCGGCGCCATGGCGGTGATGCTATTGCTAGGTCTCTGATCTTGCGCCGAGACAAGGTGGGCCTCGGCGCCGATCGCGCCTGTTCAAAGCCGTTGGCGCGGAACCAAGCGTTTTTGCGCCCGGTTTCACGAACGACCAGTTCTGACGTGCGCGTCGCGTAATGCAGCCTTGTCGCCGCCGTTGGGGCGTCCGGAGGGTGTCATGAAGAAGATCAGTGCGGCCGTGCTTAGCGCGGCCACGCTCACAGCTTGTTCGACTGCGCCAGACAAGATCCAGGCCAGCTACGTCTCGCCGATCCAGAATGAAGCGTCCGGTCGCAATGGAAATCCGGACGGGCCGCGGCAACTGATCATCGTGGCGTCGGCGGCCTGTCCTCGGACTTGACGTCTTCTGTGTGCCCGTTGGCAGTGTGGGGTGGCGATGATGCAGGCATGTCGGCGCCTACGGATCGCCAACTTGATAAGCCGCAGCAAACCAACTTTCAGGGAGAAGCCATGCACAGATTTCCACGACTTCACGAGGCGCTCGACTACGCCGCCGAGGCGCACAACGGCCAACTCAGGAAGGGCACGCCAAACCCCTACCTCGGTCATCTGATCGGCGTCTGTTCGCTGGTGCTGGACTACGGCGGCGACGAGGACCAGGCGATCGCCGGCCTGCTGCACGACGTCATCGAGGACTGTGGCCTGGAACACGCCGACCGGCTGCGTGCCCAGTTTGGCGCCCGCGTCGCCGACATCGTTGAGGGTTGCACCGACGGTGCGCCCGACGAGGCCGGCGAAAAGGCGCCCTGGCGTGACCGAAAGGAAGCCTACCTGACGCATCTTGCCGACGCCCATCCGGACACCTTGCTCGTCTCCGCCTGCGACAAGCTGCACAACGCCCGGTCAATCATCGCTGATGTGCGTGCGACTGGCCTGGAGGTGTTCAGCCGGTTCAAGGCCGGGCGTGACGGAACGCTTTGGTACTACGGACGGCTGGCGGAGATCTTCGCAGAGCGCCTTGGCGCGCGACACCCGCTGGTGATGGAGCTCACTGCGAGCGCGGACGCCATGGGCCGCTAGGTTCAAAAGGTCGCCGATCCGGCGTGGTTGAAACCAACGAGGAGAAGGAAATGCCCATAGTTCCCCCGAGGGGCCCGCATCCGTTTGAGAAGCCCCGCATCATCTTCGGCTACGGTCGGCCGCCGACTCCCAAAGCGCCGGAGGCGCCCAAAGACGACGCGCCTGATCAAGAACCAATCAAGGGACCGGAAAAGGATCGCTGATCCCCTCCGGGACATCCAAGACAGGAGAACGCCATGTGGCTCATCACACCCGAAGGGTTTTTCAGCATCGTCGAAAAGGCGGCGGATAAGGCCAGCGGCACGCTGACTATTCGCGCACGCGTCGCGAGCGACTTGGAGGCGCTTCGTCGTGGCAGCCTGCTTGAGCTGGGGGCGACGACCAAAGGGGCGGGCACGGACTACCGCTATAGGGCGACCGCGCCGCGCGAGGCCATTGCCAAGGCCTTGGCCAGGATGGTTGAGGGGCTGCAGTACAGCAATTTCAAGAACGAGGTGGCCAAGCGACAGGGCCACGCCAGGGCCGAACTATACCACGACGTCTGGGATGTTCTGTACCGGATGCAAACAGACCCCAAGTTCGAAACTGCTGTTTCGCCCGCGGCCTCCAAGCAGGCCATGATTGCGCCGAAGGCCAACGCCTATGGCGGGGTCGTCATCAACGACAAGCGGCAGGTTTTGCTCGTCGAGCCGCTGAACCACTATGGCGACTATGTTTGGACATTCCCGAAAGGGCGGCCAGATCCGAACGAAAGCCCCGCCGACACGGCACTGCGGGAGGTGCGCGAAGAGTCCGGATATGAGGCGCAGATCATTGAGGCGCTACCGACTGCTTTTGCCGGTTCGACGTCGACAACCGCGTACTTCTTGATGAAGCCTGTTGGTTCGCCGGGGCCGTTCAATGAGGACGAGACCCAGGCCATTCAGTGGGCATCGCTCGATGAGGCTGAGGGCCTGGTTGCGCTCACAACGATCGAGACCGGACGCAAGCGAGACAAGGCGATCCTAGAAGCCGTTCGGGCTGCGATTGCAAAGTGGCCCGACTAGGACAGAAGCCGCATCTTGATGCGCCATCGCCAACCGCCGTTTGGACAAACGGTTCACATCGTCTGGTGCGCCAACCCATCGGTTGGCGACTTTGACTGGCGCTGGCAGCCCGTCCTGTTTGTTCGCGCTGCCAGCTTTCTCCAGAAGCCCATTGCAGCTAGCGTGTGCCAGCGGTTGAGCGCTTTTCCAGCATAGACGCCTTGCAACAAGGAACTGCCCCCATGGACTGGGAAATGACGATGCGTCGTCAAGGCGTCACTGAGTGGCGTGATCGGCAAATATTGGCAGCCTATTCAATGTTCAACAGCCAAGCTCAAGAGGCGAGAGCTATTTTCGAGAAACAGTTGTCAGAGGCTAACCTTTTGGACTCGGTTTGGGATCCGGCGGGGTTTGCCAATGCCAGGATCGATGATTTGCTGCGCACCCGAATTGGCCCATGCTTGGAGAAATTGCTTTCCGAAGCCGCCTCTGAACTGACTGCGCTGGATAGTCGCTTTGGGGATCTAGGCGACGCCCTGTCACGCAGTGAAGGCATACATTTGCCAGAGGAAGGCTCGCTTGGTGAGGCCCAAGACCCGATCGCTTTTCTCAACACAGCCGATAATCTGAACGTCGAGACGGCATTGCCGGATGTGCCCGGCGAGTCGGGCGCGGGCAACTGGCTGACGCGAAGCCCTGTTTCTGCATCGACCCGGGCTCTGAAGCGCGGCGCGAAAGATTTAGGCGAGCGAGCGGCCGCCATGATCGAGCATGCCGCAGACGCTGCTGAGCGACTGATCCAGGACAAGGCCGGTCTGTACAATCGATTGCGCGCGGCGGCGGGGCAGCAAATTGCCTCGAAGTGGATGGGAGAAATCGGCGAAAGTCGACCGGTCATGGCGCAGGTTTTTGCGCTGATTGATGAAGTGACCCTCGGTGCAAGGACATGCCTCCTGTGACAACGCTGATGGGAAATCTGTTGCTACGGGAAGTGCCAGAAGCGCTTCATGCAGGCCTCGCCGGCGGAAAACTGAAGATCTACGGGTCGGTGATCCGGTCCGTGAGCGACGGGCGAATAGTCGGCTATTTGCAGGAGGCGGCCGGCATCGCGGTGCCCGCAGCAATGCTGCTGAACCCCGTAACGGCTCCTGTTGGCGCCGCACTACTGGCGGCAAAGGTGGGACATTCGGTCTTAAAGAGCGCCAAGGCTGTGGGGCGGATTGAGGAAAGCACCGGGCGGCTCGAAGAGGGAATGGGCCGGGTCGAGGCCGGCATCGGCAGAATTGAAAACAAGCTGGACCGCGTTGATGACGGCGTGAACCAAATTCGATCTGGCGTGGAGGCGCTCGACAGGCTCGGGATTGCCAATCTGGCGCTCAGTGCCACTGGCATTGGGATTTCGGTGGCCGGATTTTCGGTTATTTCGGCGAAGATCGACGGAGTTAAGCGAGCCGTTCTTGGCGTCGCCGACCAGATCGAGACCGTCAGTCTAAAGATCGACCAGGTCAGGAGGGACTACATCGACGCCGATTTCGCTGACCTGAAGGCCATTGCGAAGTCATTCGATGAGGCTTGGCAGCTCGCCGACGCGGCTGCCGAGCGACGTTGGCAAGACGTCGCTCAAGCCGCACTCAGGTTTCAAAGCCGGTTCGAGTGGCGAGCAGATCACCTGCTTACCGGAGCCACGGCGGCATATGAACTGGTTGACCCCCTGTTAGATGCGATCAGCCTTTCAAGCGGGCTTCGCGTGGCAGCTCTGGCTGCTTGCAATGAGAAAGTCGCTGCATTCGACGCTGCCGCTGATGGCGCGCGCACGATCGAAAGGTTGACCGGCGGGATCGGCTTGGCAGACCTTGTTCGACATCAGCTAGCCTCATCGGGCGCCAGTCCGGGTTCACAGGAATGGGCGATTGCGCTCGCAGCGGCAAGTGAGGGTTCACGCGCTACCGTACGCAAGATCCGCTCCCGGGAAGCTGCATCCGCAACGCGCGCCGCCCCGTTGGCTTTGCTGGACCGTCGCGGCGTCTCGACGCGGGACTGGATGGGGGCGGCGCGAGCTGAAAAGGACACGCCAGTCCTTCTGATGTTGGACGAATCTGAGGGGGAGTAGGTCTTGGAGTCTGCCAACGACCCCTGACGTGCACCCCTGAAACCCCTCCAGAAATCATTGGCGTCCGCACTAGGGAAGGGCGGGCGAATGAACCGGTCATGGTTCACGGAAGAGCAGATGGTCGCGATCCTGCAGGAGTAGGAGGCGGGTGTTGCGACGGCGAGTTTGTGTTGCCCGAACTTGGCAGTTACGTGACCCCCTGAAACTCATCCACGCGGAGCAAGAGGCCGGCCCTTGAGAGGGCGGGCGCATGAAGCGACCGAGCCAAACGACACCGGGCCCATGGATTTCATCCACGACCGCCCGGCCGCGGGCGAAAGAGCCGGATCCTGTGGGTCGAGCTAGTGTTGGGCGTGTTGACCATCTGGTGAATCTGGTCCTCCCACCGCCAACCAGCGAACCTTCACGTCGTGATTGATGGGAGTTCTAAAGGCTCAGCAGCATGACGCTGCAATGGCGGCAATGTCATGTCGCCACCATCAAGGGGCGGCCTGCACCCCGCTGGTTGCGACCAATCCTGACGTAGCGGACGCCTAGATAGCTCTGGCGACGCCGCGGGGCGTCAGGAGGTGTCACCATGAACAAGATTGTCGCCATTGCGGTCAGCGCGTCGATGCTGGCGGCCTGCGCCACGGCGCCGGACAGGATCCAGGGCAGCTACGTCTCGCCCATGCAGTACTCCGGCTACGATTGCGACCAGATCCGTGCCGAGCTCATGCGGGTGTCCGGCCGGGTAAGAGAAGTGGCCGGCGCCCAGAAGCGTCAGGCCAACAATGACGCCTGGGCCATGGGCGTTGGCCTGGTGCTGTTCTGGCCAGCCCTGTTCTTCCTGGCCGGCGGCAGCGACCGCAAGGAGGAGTTGTCGCGACTGAAGGGTGACTACGACGCTCTGGAGCAGGCGGCGATCCAGAAGAAATGCCCCGTGGCTGAAGAAATTCGGGCCGGACGACAGGGCTGAGAACTCGCGGCGGCGCGGTCTCAGGGTGGGGCCGCGCCGTCGCCTTGAACAGGGATACCCTCCACGTGACTATCCATACCCCCATCGATACCCTCATTAACTCCGTCAGCATCGGCGCTCCCGTCGTATCCGGCTCTCTCTTCATGTTTCCGCTGTTCGGCGATGGCTCGCCTGATGCAGCAGCTCCGCTCAGCCTCGATGAGGCGCTGACCGCAGATCTGCTTGAGATCGAGGAAGTCTCGGAGTCCGGGTCGGTGCCGGAGCTAATGGCCTTGAACAAGGCGTCCGGTCTTATCTTCCTGCTGGACGGCGAGCAGGTCACCGGCGTGAAGCAGAACCGCACTTTCAACCTCTCCATGCTGCTGGCGCCGGGAATGCGCACCACCGTGCCCGTCTCCTGCGTTGAGCTCGGGCGGTGGGCGAGGCGGGGCGGCGGCGTCCAGAGCGCCGAACACGTCCATTTCGCCAAGGGGCGCGCCGCCAAGATGCGGTCTGTTTCGGAGAGCCTGTCGGAAAGCCGGTCGTTTTGCTCCGACCAGTCAAAGGTCTGGGCTGACATCGAGGAGCATTCTGCCGCCTCAGCCTGCTACAGCGAGACCTCTGCGGAGGCCGACATCTACGAGGCGCGCCGCGAGACCCTGGCGCCCTTGGTCAGCCAGTTCGAGGTTCAGCCCCGGCAGTTCGGCGCGGTCTTCGGCATTGGTGACCGGATCGTCGGGCTGGACCTCTTTGGCTCCGACGACCTCTACGCGAAGGTCGCCGACAAGCTGGTCCGTAGCTATGCGCTGGATGCACTCCACGCCGAGACGCCGGCTTCGCCACCACTCACCGATGCGATTGCGTCGATGATTGACCGTGCGCTGAGCGCACGCCGCTCACCGTTCCCGGCGCCCGGCGTCGGCGAGACCTGGCGATTTGACGGCGACCACGTCGCCGGTGCAGCGTTGGTCCATGACGGCCAATGTTTGCACTTCGAAGCGTTCGTGCAGGGCTGATTTTCGACGTTCTGTCGGTTCCCAGCCCTAGGTTGGGGCAGCGCCCTGTGACGTGACGCCCCTAAACCGCTCCCGGAAAGCTAAGGTCTGCCCCATGGCGGCCCGCCCCCTCTCGGAGGTCTGAGGCCGGGGATTCCCGGCCTCATGACCGCGGCGTGCTGGAAGTGTCGGCGGCCACGCTGCTGAAGTCGCTGGGGGATGAAATCTCCCAGCTCAAACG
This sequence comes from uncultured Caulobacter sp., assembly GCA_964541915.1. Taxonomy (GTDB): domain Bacteria; phylum Pseudomonadota; class Alphaproteobacteria; order Caulobacterales; family Caulobacteraceae; genus Caulobacter. The sequence continues at coordinate 10,574 of CAZISF010000032.1, read as the reverse complement.
GATCTTGGTTCCCATCGTTCAGGCGGCGTTCGCGCGCTGGTCACCTAGGGACCGGCGAGCAAGCTGAAAATGAATCGAGACACCGTTGCTGATCAAAGGTTATGATTCCCTCGTCAAAGTATAAGGGATGGATAGGAAATGCAGTTTCCAGGTTTTTGGGTATACGGTCATGGTGATCAGATTGAGGTCTCGCGATATGTATTTGATGAGACAGAATTGACAGAGGCATCTAATTGGAAGGCGGCTCTTCAGAACGAGGCCCCCGAACTCGCGCATGGATTTGTAAGAACAATCGACATGCTCGTCGATGTTTGTCGCCGCATGGGCGGTGCTGATGCACAAGGGCCGTTGTCGTCGTACTCAGAGTCTTTCAGCGTTTCTGATGTTGAAAGCCTACGGCTTCTGGTGCTTGATGTGATCAGCGAACTCGATCTCACGGTCGCTTGATACTACGGGTGCGTTCCATTTGACCTCCCAGGCGACCTCGGCAAACTCACTCAGCTTTGAAGCCCTCAAGGCCAAGCAGCGCGAAATCCGCGACGTTTTTCCGGAAGGTGTCGGCCTGCGGGTGCACCGCTCTTTAAGCTGGCTGGGCCGGTCCTCAAATGAATCCGACGACGCTGACGTAAGGTTCATTCTGCTTTGGATCAGTTTCAACGCTGCCTACGCCGCCGATATCGGAGACACTGAGGTTGGTGAGCGAGCGGCATTTGTTGCATTCTTTGATCGGGTGGTTCGCCTCGACAAGGGGCGTCGTCTTTACAATGCGGTCTGGCGCAGGTTCTCTCAGGAGATTCGGCTTCTCCTATCGAATCGGTACGTGTTTGGGCCGTTCTGGCGTCACGTTAACGGCATAGACGGCTTCGAGAATTGGGAAGAGCGCCTGACGCTCAGCAATCGGGACTTGGCGCGTCACATGCGCCGGCAAGATACACCCCGCATTCTCTCCGCAGTATTCGATCGCCTCTATGTGCTCCGCAACCAGCTCATTCATGGTGGGGCCACATGGGATAGTTCGGTCAACCGAGCGCAGGTGCGAGATGGCGCTGCAGTTTTGGCCTGGATGGTGCCGATTTTCATCGATCTCATGATGGACAATCCGGATGAGGAGTGGGGGCGACCCTTCTACCCTGTGGTCCCCGCTGACGGGGGCGGGAATGCCAAGGCCCCTGGTTAGGGCCAACTCGCGTTTGCGAATTCGCCTGGAGCGGGGATTGGGGAATCCGGGACTCGTTGCTCGAAGTGGCAACCAGCCAGGCTGTGTTCCGCTGGGGCCCTCGTCTGAAGCGTGGTCGACCTTCAGCTGTTCCGGGATGCCGCTTTCGTAAGAGAAGGGTCTGGATCGAAGACCCGATCCGCACGCCGCGGGTCACGGTCAGGATGCAGCCCAGCCTCTGGGGCAAGGCTGGCAGAGCCCGCAAACTTCGATACGGATTTGTGCTTGCGACCGAATTTGTCGTCCTCGGTCGCTATTAATCTCGTCAAGACGTTCGAAGTTTCTCAATTCAGGAAGGCTGTCGAATTCATGGATCTTCAAACGGTAACTTATCCGACGATCTACAAGCGCGACGTGTCAGGTCGGATTCGTGTCTGGCGAATGGAGCGAGCCGGGTCGTCCCATCGTGTCATTTCCGGGCTGATAGATGGCGTCGAAACGCGCACCGGCTGGACTGCATGCACTGGCAAGCAAGGCAGGAACGACATTGAACAGGCGGAATTTGAGGTAACGGCCGCTTACACCTACCACCTTCGGCGGGAGTACTTTGAAGACATCGATGGCGTCGACACGCCGCGCTTCTTCAAGCCGATGCTTGCTCAGGCTTACGAGGCCTTCGCGCCAGGCTATGCCCAGCCCAAACTGGACGGCATCCGTTGCATCGCCCGCCCGGAAGGTCTGTTCACACGTGAGGGGCGTCCGATTAGCGGAGCCCCACATATTCATGCGGAACTATTGCCGCTGTTTTTACGCCACCCCGATCTGATCCTGGACGGCGAACTCTACAATCACGACCTCAGGGAAGACTTCAATTCTATCGTCAGCCTGGTTCGGAGAAAGACACCTGATCCGGATCAAATCACGCGATCTAGGGAGCTGGTTCAGTACCACGTGTACGACCTTCCTTCTTCGGAGGCCTCATTCGAGGGGCGATTTGAGAGGCTTCAACAGACGCTTTCTGCCATTTCGCCGGGGCTGATCCAGTTGGTTGTCACCGCCCGGGTCGATGATCAATCGCAATACGACCTGCTTCACGGCCAGTGGCTGGAGGCGGGCTACGAAGGGTCCATGTGGCGCGCAGATGCGCAGTACGAGCAGAAGCGTTCAAAGACCCTGCTGAAGCGCAAGGAATTCCAGGACGCGGAGTTCGAATGCATTGCGATCGAGGCGGGCGATGGAAACTGGGCCGGTATGGCCAAGAGCGTGACCTGTCGTTTGCCGGATGGCCGAACATTTGGTGCGGGGATCAAGGGCGGCCAGAAGAGAGCTATCGAACTACTCTCAGAGCAGCACCGCGTTGTTACCGTGCAGTTCTTTCATCTCACGCCGGACGGCGTTCCCAGATTCCCGGTTGTGACGAAATTCTGGGGCGACGAACGGACCATGTAATCCAAAGGCGTCCCCCTTCGACAATTACGCCCCTCTATTTCAAGGCACTCATCATGCACATCGAAGACGAGATCACGGCCGTTCTGGCCTGCGCGTTTCTGGTCGCTATCGGCGATGCCCATTTCGACGAGGCGGAAAAGGAAAGCCTCGGCGAGCACGCCGGCATTGTCCGTAGGGCAATGATGGCGCGCGCAGCAATCGAGCAGGCGGAAGCAACGGGCGACCTGGATGCTGCCCGTGAGCTCTTTGATGTATCGACCCCCATCATCAACGAGTTTGCGGACACGTTCTGGCTGGGCGATTGCCCCACGCGACTGGAGCATGTCGGCAAAGCCCGCAGAGAAGTGACGTCCATTGAGGAACTCACCGAACTTGAAAGATCGGTGGCGGTGGCGATCGAGAGCCCGTTCCTGCAAAAGCTCGCCCTTTTTGTTGCCGAACAGGTCGCCTCGGCAGATGGTGATTTGTCAGACGGCGAGCTCCACACCTACGGGACCATGGCTGGCGCATGGGGGCTTCCTAGACAAGAAGTCCACGATTGGTACCGGCTCTACGCTAAGCCGATCCTGACGGGCGATCCGGTCGAAGCCGAGACATCAATTGCGGAAATGATTGATGGCGTCAGAGAGATTTTGAACCTGGGCCTTGAAGAGGAGACCCTTGCCAATCTGGCGGCCTCCTTGCGCCCGCTGTTGGCGAACCCAGAGCTTTCGGATGAAGATCGCACTGCGCTTTCAGATTTCCTGGCGGAGCTCGGGGGCGACGGTCTCGGGTCGGATATTGAGAATGAGGAGGAAAGCCCGCAGCTTCCGGCCCATTTCAAAGCCATATTCGATCGGGACGCCAATGCTATTGGCGAATTCCTCAGGCTCGGCCGTTATGACAATTCGACCGCCTATCAGGGGCTGAACGCGCTGTCCTACGCGATCATCGTCAAGAATCTCGAGGCGGCAGGAATGCTCGTCGATGGGGGCTTGGACATTGATAACGTTGTCGGCGGTCGTTCTTCGGCATTGGTGTGCGCATGTGGATCGTCGTTCCTGGAAGGCGTGGAGTTCTGCCTTGAGGCGGGAGCTGATGTGAACAATCCGATTTCGGGAGAAGTTCGTCTCGAAGACGGCAGCATGGGCAGTTTGGACAACGTGACACCCCTGCATATCGCGGTGAACTCCGGCGACGTCGAAATTGTCACTCTGCTGCTGTCCGCCGGCGCCGATCGCGAGGCCGAGGACAGCCTCGGGATGACACCGCGCGACCATGCTGTCCGCCGCGACGACGAAGATCTGATCGGGCTGCTGACTTGAGCGGCTCAGCGTCCGGTCGCGCGTCAAATCATGACCCGCGCGCCTCCAATCCTTCAAATGTGAACGCCATCTGGATCGTCGGAGTCGGAGCTACAACGAATTGCGCTTGGTAGGCATCGCGAGCGCCCTCACCAGGCAATCTCGCATCTTGAGACACTTCCCTTAGGCAGTGCGCGTTGCGCCACCGACAAGAGGTGATCGTGATGGGTGAAAAATAGAACTTGGGTCTTGGCGGCCAACGCCCCGAGCACCCGGAACCCAGCCTCTGAGCGGGCATCATCGAAGTTGATGAAGAGATCGTCGGCCAGGAAGGGGAGCCTAAGGCCACTCTCGATGGCATCCTCGACGGCGGCGATCCGGAGAGAGAGGTAAAGTTGGTCGATGGTGCCCTCGCTCAACCCGCCGACGGGTACGATCTGAAGGCCGTCGGCGGTTATGGTTGAGAGCTATGGCTTGCCGCCATCCATCTCCACCGACAGGCGAGCGTACCGCCCAAGCGTCAGGGTCGAAAACAGCTCTGAGGCTCGACTTAGGAGCGGCGCCTGCTTTTCACGCCGGTAACGGTCAATTGCCCATCTTAGAAGCGAAGCTTCCGCGCGCTTTTGAACATAGGCCTCGGCTTGAAACTCCATCTCCGATCGCGCCTGGGCAAGATCGGCGGCAGCGACAGCAGCATCAGGGCCATCATCCAGTTCCCGGAAATCCGCCGAGGCGGTATTATGCTCGGCGCTTAGTCGTTCAATCGTCCCGTTGAGAGCCTCGACCTCTTCCCCGAGCCCGTCCGACTGCACCTTCAACGTGATGGCATCGCAGGCTTCGGTATCCTGCAGCAGCTCCACCAAACTAAGGCCATCGCCGAGGCCGACAATTTCATTCGTCAGGGCCTCGACATCGCGCCGTAGCTGACGCGCTCGGTCAGACCGAGCAATGGCCTCGTCGAGCTCAACCTCTCCCTCAACCTGAGCCGTTGATCGAATTGGGTGTAGCCTTGCCTCTGCGGTGGCGGCCTCAACCTGCGCCAAACGCAGTCGCTCTTCGGCATCTGCAAGCTGCTTCTGTAGCCCGGCTCGGCGTTCCACCAGGGTTCCGGCCTCGTCCGCCGCCGCTACAAGCTGTTGGAGCAAATCGGCTCCCTCGCCAGTTGTCGCGGCTAGGCCGCACTGGCCAGCAAGCTGCTCAACCCGCAGATCGAAGGCTTTGATGTCAGCCACCATGCCATCAATCCGCTCCTGGAAGCGAAGGATGGATTCAATCTCGGTTCGGATCTGATCGAGAATATCCAAGGCTGCCCGGATCCTTGGCGGCGCGGCTGCGGGGTCAAGGCCGACGCCGACAACCGCAGGCTCCCAATCCTTCGCCCAGGCCTGTTGGGCCTGGTTTGCCGCGAGCAGCTCCGCATCTGCTTGTTTGAGACCATCGCCGGCGGACGCGATTTGAGCCTCCAACGTATTCCGCTTCTGCACCTCAGCAGCGGCCTTTTGTTCAAGCCTGTCGGCCTCGTCGATGAGCAGAGCGATCGGTGTCGCAGGATCACGCCCAAGAGCATCGGCCCTTATAGCTGTAAGCGCTGTTTGGAGTATCGCCCGGGCCTTATCCCTTTCAGCCCTCACCTCCCCAAGGGTCTGTTCAGAAGCGCGAACGGCCTCGGCATCGTGGAGTGCTCTCTCCCTCTGGGCGCGCCAAGCCTCGAAAGCTATTGGCGTGACCCCAGGGGCAAACGTCACTGTGGTCGACCAGGCCTTGTTAGCCTTGGCAACGGCATCCCCGCCTCCATTTGCTCGCGTCTCCGCCTGTTCAATTGCCAGATTGAGCTGTTCCAGGCGTTTGCTGGCTTCAATCAGCCGACCAGAGAGCTCAGCCTTGTCGAACCGCTTGTCAGCAACCGCGTCAGCCTCTGCGTGAGCTGCTTCGAACTGCTGGACCGCCTCTTGCGGATTTGCGACCGGGTCGCCTTTGAGCACCGCATGCTTGATGCCCTCCCAAATGCCGTCGCGGCGCAGTCGAACTGAATTGATCTCATCCGCCGAAACAGCCTGGTCATCGCGCATCATCTGGGACCGTTCGAGCTCAAGCTGTGCTGCTTGATCCCGAAGCTTCTCGAGGTCAGCCCGAAAGGCCTCTAGTTGGGCTTCTGCCTTCGAAAGCGCTGAACCGAGATGTGCTGTCTCCGTCGGTGTAGGAAGACGGAGCTGCTCAAGCTGGTCGACCGAGCCCGCCCAGGGGGCGAGTTTCGCCAGCGTGTTGACCAGGGCCCTGGAAGCCGCCGATAGCTGCCCTTCCGCCTCCGCTTCTCGTCGATCCAAGTCGCCGGCTGAGCGAACAAATCTCATGGCGCCTGGCAGGCCGGATAGATCACGGTTGGCCGGCAGCGCGCTCAGCTGGGCCTCAAGGCTTGCCAATTCATCGCTGCGCCGACCGACGGCGAGCTTTGCGCCTTCGGTCCGAGCGCCCACGCCGCTAAGCGCTTCGAGCAGGCTACGAAGTTCGGCGATGGCAGGGCGGCCTGGTAGCCGGGCACGCACTGTGGCGGCGGGCTCTTGAGGCCATTCAATTTCGGTCAACAGCCCGCTGAGGCGCTCGTCGCACGCCCTCTGTTCCACCCTCCGCTTAGGCAAATCTGCGAGGCTCTTGTCGACCGCCCCGACTTCCTGCCGAAGGTCGTCGATGGCCTCGCGCCGCTCGAGGAGTTCGGGGGCGATGGCGATCGCCGCGAGGCCCTCGCGGGCAGTTTCTGCTTGGTGTGTCGCAAGCTGTATTTGAGTGCTCGCGGCTGCCAGGTCCCGCCTCGAGGCTATGACAGTTTCAGCCGAATCTGCCGGAAGGATCGCGACATCGGCGAGCTCGACCAGCGCGGCTTTGGCGCTACGCAGCTGAGCGATCGGGGGTAACACCCGGCGGCGGCGTTCGATCTTTTGAAGTTCAGCCCGGAGCAGCGCACGCGCCTTCCGGCCCTCATCAAGCGCAGCTTCGAGCGCCTCAACCCGCTTGCGCCGATCTTCCCACTGAGCTGGCTTTACCTGCGCAGCGCGAAGGCGTTTGAGCGCTTCGTCAGCGCTTGTCTGAGCCACGTAATAGGCACGAGTTTTGCTCGGCGTTTTCGCCCAGATACTCTTGGCTTCTTCTTCAAGCTCGTCAGCCAGGCGGGCGATGCTTACCAGGCCGGACCCGGCGGCAAAGATCGCCTTTCCCACATCGTCCTCTGCGTCGAGGATGGCCTGGCCACCCAGCCTTAGGCGGTTGTGGTCCAGACTAAACATGCTCTGAAAGCTATCGCGCGTTTGCCCACCAAGCATCGAGGCGAGGCGACCCTCATCAATGATCTGCTCCTGATCATCCATGAGGGTTTGGCCGTTGCCCTTTCGGCGTCGGAGACTCAGGCGCTCGGCTCCGTTTTCAATCGCCGCGCCCACCCGCAACAGCTGAGGGGGAAACCTAAAATCGAAGTTGGTGCTGTGGGGGAACCCAAACAGAAAATCGCCGACGGCGGAAAGCGTCGTCGACTTGCCTGCCTCGTTGGGCCCGACAATCATGTGAAGGTCTGTCGCTGACGCAGGGAAGGCCAGTGTGGCCTCGTCAAACTTCCCGTACTTGATAAGCCGAAGTTCGCTGAACCGCATCAGGCGCTTGCCCCTGGGAGGCGCGATTTCAACGATAGCACCGCCTGCTCCAATGCAGGTGTGAGGTCACCATTCCGAACCGGGTTCAGCACCTCGCTTTCGTCGCCCATGCCGGCGGGAAGCTTTGTGATGAGGTCGGTGAAATCGAGCTTCAGCGCGTCGACCAGTTCAGGGTCGCCAATCCCCTGTTGCAGCAGATGCCCAAGGCCTTCCGCAAGGCTGGCGTCAAAGTCCGCGCTCACGGGCTCGGTGGTCGCCAGTTTTACCTTTTCGACCCAGATGGTGTCAGACACCGTCGCAGCAATGGCACGGATGTCGTCGCGAAGCTTTGCAAGCCGATCTGACAGGAGGCCATGAAGGGGCGTCACGCCTTCAAGGATCACCCGCAGCATCTGCGGCCTCCCGTCCCCATCAGTGTCGTAGGCCGCCGCAATGCTCATTTTGACGGAATGGAAGATTGCTTCGTCGTGGTCGTGGGCCGAGACATCGACCCTAACCGCTGCCCATCTGACGGCGTCTAGCGGGATGTGCTCAACCGCCTGAATATCGCGATCTTCAAGCGTTACCAGGACAGCGCCCTTGGCGCCGACCTCACGAATGTTTCGACCCTGTAGATTGCCCGAAAACACGATGTGAGGCTCGGTGGCCACGACCTCAAAATCGTGGACGTGGCCCAAGGCCCAATATGCGTAGCCGCGAGCGGCTAGCTCAGCAGGCGTACAAGGGGCATAGGGTGCATGCGGGGGCCGACCGCCAGCCAGTGCTGTGTGCAGCACGCCGATATTGAAGCAACCGGATACAGGCGGTGGATACCCAGCGGCCAGGTTGGCCGTCGTATCCCGATCTCGATAGCTTTGGCCGTGTAGCACCACGCCGGTAGCGTCATGCGTGAAGCTCTCCGGCCGTTTGTGGCCGAAAACATGCACATTCCTGGGAAGCGGCAGGCGCCTGGTCAGCACTGATTCAGCGTCATGATTTCCATAGAGAAGGTAGACGTCGATGCTGGCCCGCTCCAGCTTTCCCATGGCGGTGCAGAAAAACAGACCAGTCCCGAAATCCTCCCAATTGCCGTCGTAAAGATCACCAGCGATGACGACGAAATCGACCGCTTCGTCGATTGCAAAGGCAATGAGGTTGTTCAACGCCGTGCGTGTCGCCAGCCGCACCTGATCGGCAGGAACGCCTTCGTACTTCGACAGTCCGCGCAACGGGCTGTCGAGGTGGATGTCAGCCGCGTGAATGAATTTTACTTTAGCCATATGCCCCAACCCTAGGGCGCAATCCTAAGCGCCGCACCACAGAGCACAAGCCCGATCGCGAACCAAGTTGCGTTGCGCGGTGGAGGGCCCCTGCGGCGACCGGCGCTGGCCAGGGCCGATAGTGCTGGCGTCTCTCGGGGGCTTTGGCGAAGGCGCGCAAGGCGGACTTGGCGAGCAGCGAAATGCGTCTAAGATTCCGCCCGGACCGAAGGGCGAAATATGAAACCGTCACTTGATCAGCCAGGGCCACGAGCGGTCGGAATTTGGATCCGTGTGTCGACCGAAGATCAGGCGCGGGGCGAAAGTCCGGAACACCACGAGAAGCGAGCCCTATCCTACGCTGAAGCCAAAGGGTGGCGGGTCGCCGAAGTCTACCGGCTTGAGGCCGTGAGCGGGAAGGCCGTGATGGGCCATCCTGAGGCCAAGCGCATGCTAGCGGATTTGCGTGCGGGCCATATCTCGGCGTTGGTGTTCTCAAAGCTCGCACGGTTGGCTCGGAACACCAGGGAGCTCCTGGATTTCTCCGAGATATTTCGAGCAGAGAACGCTGACCTGGTGTCCCTCCAGGAGTCGATCGACACCAGTTCGCCGGCTGGTCGTCTGTTCTTCACGATGATCGCCGCGATGGCGGAATGGGAGCGCGAGGAAATCACCGAGCGTGTTCGTGCGTCGGTTCCGATCCGAGCGAAGTTGGGCAAGTCGCTGGGGGGCGCCGCGCCCTTCGGATATCGGTGGCGCGACAAGCGGCTCGAGCCGGACCCCAACGAGGCTCCCGTCCGCGTTCTGATTCACGAGCTCTTTGTTGAGCACAAACGGAAGAAGACGGTCGCGCGTATCCTCAACGACCGAGGCTACCGGACACGTCGGGGATCACGTTTTTCGGACACGACGTTGGCAAACCTGCTCAGTGACCCGACAGCGAAGGGACTCCACCGAGCGAACTACACTCAGACTGACGATCGTTCCAAAACATGGAAGCTCAAGCCTGAGAGTGAGTGGGTTTACACCGAGGTTGAGCCGATCATCTCGGTTGACCTCTGGGGCGAATGCGCACGGATCTTGGCCGAACAGAAGGCGGGTCGGACGCCTGCCAAACGGGCCAGTTATCTGTTCGCGGGCGTCACCTACTGCGCCTGTGGGCCGAAAATGTACGTCCGCGCGAAGTCACCGAAGTACGTTTGCGAAACATGCCGCAACAAGATGCCGATCGAGGACCTTGAAGCCGTTTATCGAAACGAGCTGCATCGCTTTCTGATCTCGCCAGCTGACATCGAAGCGCAGGGCAGGGCTGCAAATGAAATGGTCGCTGAGAAGGAGCGACTGGTTGCCAGCACCGAGGCTGACATCCGAAAGATCGATGCCGAAGATCAAATCAATTTCGACCTCTTTCGAGCAGGAAGCATCTCGTCCGACGCATTCGGCCGCCGACATCATCCGCTTGAGGCGCGCCGCGCCGAGCTGGAGAACGAGCTGCCGCGGCTCCAGGCTGAGCTCGATGTCCTGCGGATCAACGTCCTTTCTCGTGACGAGGTATTGGGTGAATCCCAGAACCTGATGCGCCATTGGGACGATCTCTCGTACGAGGTGAAGCGAGAGATCGTAGAAACGATCACAACCCGTATTGTGATCGGAACCAACGACATCGATATCGAGCTTCTTCAGCTCCCTATCGCTGCAATTGGCGACCAAAAGGCAACGCGAGCACAGGGGTTCTGGGCCGCGACCAGCTGGACTCGCGCGGGGTAGCGGATGTGGGCGTTGGCCCGGGCGACCATCACCTCGCCGGTCT
>CAZISF010000031.1:0-29556 GCA_964541915.1 uncultured Caulobacter sp. | reverse complement strand
CGCACCGCCGTGGACCTGATGCTGGAGGCGGCCCGCAAGGCCATCGCCGACGCGGGGCTCAAGGCCTCGCAGATCGACGGCATGGTGCCGCCGCCGATCTACACCACCTCCGAGGAGTTGGCGGCGAACCTGGGCGTCGATGTCCTCCGCTATGCCTCGACGGTCCACATGGGCGGAGCGAGCCCCACCACGGCCCTGCAGAACGCCGCGACAGCCGTCGCCGCCGGCGTCGCCGACAACGTTCTCGTGGTGCTGGGCTGGAATGGCTACTCCGCGCTGCGTCCGAAGCCTGGTCGGCCGCCACAGCGGGCGATGAATATGAATACACTAACCCGCACGATCCAGGGCTTCTACATGCCGTACGGCGTGATGATGCCGGCGCAGATGTATTCCTGGATCGCCATGCGCCATAAGCACCTCTACGGCGTGCCTGACGAGGCGATGGGCGAGGTGGCTTTGGCCTGCCGGGCCCACGCCCAGCTGAATCCAAGGGCTGTGACCTATGGCCAGCCTCTGGACATGGACGCCTACCTCGGCGCGCGGTGGATCTCCGAGCCCTTCCGTCTGTACGACTGTTGCCTGGAGACGGACGGCGCCTGCGCGGTTGTGGTGACCAGCGCCGAGCGGGCCCGCGACATGCCGCACCGGCCCGTGCTGATCGCCGGCGCCGCCGAAGGCCACCCCTATCCGGCAGATGACATTCCCTCTCGGCCCGATATGCTCAAAATCGGCCTGTCCTACGCTGCGCCTCGAGCCTTCGAGATGGCCGGCGTCACCGCCCGCGACATGGACTTCCTGCAGGTCTACGACTGCTTCACCTATGTCGTGCTGCTGCAACTGGAGGCGCTGGGGTTCAGCGCGCCCGGCGGCATCTACGACTTTGTGAAAGACGGCCAGATCCAACTCGGCGGTCGCTATCCGCTGAACACCCACGGCGGTCTGCTCAGCGAGGCCCACGTCTGGGGCCTCAACCACGTGCTGGAAGCGGTGCGCCAGCTTCGCGGCGACGCCGGCGCGCGCCAGGTGCCAGGCGCCAGAATTGGTCTGGTCACCGGATGGGGCGATCTCGGCGACGGCAGTCTGGCGATCTTGAGGACCTGACCCCCATGCAACCCCCCACCATTCCCGCGCCGCTTCCCAGGACCCAAGATCCCATGGACGACGCCTTTTGGCGTCAATGCCAGGATGGACGCCTGCGCTTCCAGCGTTGTTCGGACTGCGGCGCCTGGCGGTTCCTGCCGCGCTACATGTGCGCGCGGTGCGGGTCTCCAGATTTCGCCTGGGCGCCAGTCCGCGGGACCGGCAGCCTTTACTCTTGGACCGTCACCCATCAGGCGCTTCACCCCGCCTTCGCCGGGGAAATCCCCTATGTCGCCGCGCTGGTGGAGCTCGACGAAGGCGTGCGGATGGCGAGCCGGTTGCTGAACTGCGACCGCAACGCCCTGCAACTGGGCATCCGCGTCGAACTGATCTTCCGAGAGATTGGAGACGGCTTCCAGCTGCCTTGCTTCCAGCCGTCTGAACAGGTGGCGCCATGAGTTGCGACCCGTTCAAGCGCTGGCGCCCTCGTGGAAGGATAGGCCGATGGATCTGACATATAGCCCCGAACATCAGGCCTTCCGGCGCGAAGTGCTCGACTTCCTCAATGCCCATCGGCACGCCGCGCCCAAGGGCGGCGGGGCGGCGCAGCGACCCTCCGCGGAGGCTGTGGCCTGGCAGAAACTGTTGATCGCCCATGGTTACGCCGCGCGGACCATCCCGAAGGAGTATGGGGGATATGGGGCCGCGCCTGACATCCTGAAATCCCGCATCATCGGCGAGGAATTCGCCCGAGCCAGCGTGCCGCCTGGGCTGCAGAGCCAGGGCATTTCCATGCTGGTTCCAACCCTCCTGGAACTCGGCACGGAAGAGCAGAAACGGCAATGGATCGGGCCGACCATTCGCGGCGAAGTGATCTGGTGTCAGGGATATTCCGAACCTGGGTCGGGGTCGGACCTCGCCAGCCTCCAGACGCGCGCAACGGAGGATGGCGATGACTTCGTCATCAACGGCCAGAAGATCTGGACCAGCACGGCCCGCGAGGCCGACATGATCTTCTGTCTCGTGCGCACCGAACCGGACAAGGCCAAGCATGACGGGATCAGCTACCTGATCTTTTCGATGAAGACGCCGGGGATCGAGGTCCGGCCCCTGGTGACCATGACCGGCCACGCCGAGTTCAACGAGACCTTCTTCACCGACGTGCGCGTCCCGAAGTCCCAGATCGTGGGAAAGCGCGGGCAGGGCTGGTTCGTCGCCAACGCCACCCTCAAGCACGAACGCGGAATGCTGGGGGACCCGGGCCAGCTCGAAAGCCGCTTCCTTGCGTTGGCGGAGCTGATGCGGAACGAGACGGCCGGCGACAGCCGGATCATGGACAACCCGATCCTACGGGATCGTCTGCTGCGGCTGCAGGCGGAACTCGCGGCGATGAAGTTCAATGGGCTCCGCGTCCTTAGCGCCTCGGCCAACGGCGGCGACGCGGGGCTCGCGCGGCTGATCGTCAAGCTGCAGGCCTGCGAGCTGGCCCATCAGATTTCGGCCTTGGCCATCGACGCCCTTGGCGAGCTCGGGGTGCTCTACGACGGTAGCCCGCATCTGCGCGCCCACGGCGCCTGGCAGCAGGCCTACATGTTCCAGCTCGGCCTGATCATCGGCGGGGGCACCGCCCAGATCCAGAAGAATATCATCGCGGAGCGGGGTCTAGGCATGCCGCGGGAGCCAAAGCTCGCCCAGGAAGGGAGCCGCGTCTGATGGAGTTCGGTCTTTCGAGCGAGCAGCGCATGCTGCAGGATGCCGTGGCCCGCTATCTCGCGGAACAGTCCCCGCTGCGGCATGTGCGGGATATCGCCACCGCCGCCAAGCCCTACAGCCCAGATGTCGCGGCGGGCCTGGCGGATCTCGGCGTGCCGGGGGTCGTCATCCCCGCGGAATTCGGCGGAATGGGCCTTGGCCTGCTGGAGGCCGCACTCATCGCGGAAGCGCTCGGCCATGGCGTCGCGCCGGTGCATTTCGCGGCCGCCCATGTGATGGCGCCCCTGGCGATCATGCTCGGCGGATCGGACGCCCAACGTCTTGCTTGGTTGCCCAAGCTGGCGAGCGGGGAAGCGACTGCGGCCGTCGCGATAAGCCAGTCCGTGGAGCGCCGGGACGGGGCCGGAGTCGCCGCCAGGGATGGGCGTCTAGACGGGACCGCGTTGTTCGTGCTTGACGCTGCAGATGCCGACCTGTTCGTGGTAGCGGACACTACCGGCGCATTGCACCTGGTCGTAGCCGACGCGGCCGGTCTCACGCAGATCCCGTTGACGACCATCGACAAGACCCGGTCGGTCGGAGAGCTTCGACTGACGGGAGTCAAGGCCGATCCGTTGCCCGGCGGCGGAATCGAGACGACCCGACGGATCATCGACGCCGGGCGCATCATGCTGGCCGCCGACATCCTGGGCGCCGGCACGGCGATGATCGAACAGGCCGTGGCCTACGCTGGTACGCGCGTGCAGTTTGGCCGGCCAATCGGGTCCTTCCAGGCGGTCAAGCACATGTGCGCCGAGATGGCGGCAGCGCTGGAGCCCTGCCGTTCGCTGGTCTGGTACGCGGCGCACGCTTTTGACCATGCGCCGGACGAGGCCTCCCTGATGGCATGCCATGCCAAGTCGCATCTTTCCGAGGTCGGCCGGTTCGTCGCACGCACTTCGACAGAGGTGCACGGGGGCATGGGCTTCACCGACCTCGCTGGGCTGCACTTCTGGTTCAAGCGTATCGGCCTCGATCGGCAGTTGCTCGGTGGGCCAGAACTCGTGCGCAACGAAGCTGCCCGCCTGCAGGGCTGGATCGCCGCTTAGGAAGTATGCTCATGACCTGGAATTTCGGCGACATCCTCGACGCGCTCCCGAAGGCCCTTCCGCCGGACGCGCCGGCTTTCATTCATGGGGATCGGACGATCACCTGGGGTGAGACGTCGCGTCGGTCGAACAACTTGGCGCGCGCAATCCTGGCTCGCGGCGCGAAGGCCGGCGACAAGGTGGCGTTCTATATGCGCAACCGCCCGGAGTATGGCGAGGCGCTGGCCGCCTGCTTCAAAGGCCGGCTGACGCACGTGAACGTCAACTATCGCTACAAGCCCGACGAGGTGTTCTACATCTTCGACGACTCGGATGCGCAGACCGTCATCTACGGCTCCGAGTTTCGCGACACAGTGCTCCAGCTGAAGGATCGGCTGTCCAAGGTCGCCACGTTCATTGAGATCGGCGATGGCTATCCGCCGGCGCCCTTCTCGGAGCGATATGAAGACCTGGCCGCGACCGGCGAGGGCGCGGCCTTAGGGATCGAGCGGTCTCCAGACGACCTTCTGTTCATCTATACGGGCGGTACGACGGGCATGCCCAAGGGGGTCATGTGGCGCCATGAGGACATGCGTGAGGCCCAGCTCGACGCGGTGCGGCGGCTCGGGCCAGCGCCGGAAACCCTCGACGCCCATCTCGACTTCGTTCGCGCCGCCGGTCCAGGAAGCCGAACCCTTCCAGCCTGCCCGATGATGCACGGAACCGGTCTCATCACCGCGATCGGATGCATGATGAACGGCGGCTGCGTGGTCACCCTTGAGAACCCGTCGTTCGACGCCGACGAACTTTGGTCGGTCGTCGCCCGCCACCGGGTGCAATCGATCGCTATCGTCGGGGATGCCTTCGCCAAGCCGATGCTGCAGGCCCTCGACGCGAACCCGGGCCGGTTTGACGCGTCGAGCCTCGTCTCAATTGTCTCCTCCGGCGTGATGTGGAGCCGCGAGGTCAAGGCGGGTCTGCTGCGCCATATTTCGCAAGCCGTGCTAATGGATTCCTTCGGCGCTTCAGAGGCGCTCGGCTTCGGCTCCTCGGCCATGACCAAGGACGGTGAGGTCAGGACCGCGACGTTCCAGATCGGTCCCCGGTGCAAGGTTTTTGACGAGGACGAGAACCTTGTGGAGCCCGGCAGCGGCAAGGCCGGGATCATCGCCATCGGCGGCCCGATACCGCTGGGCTACTACAAGGATCCGGAAAAAACCGCCAAGACGTTTCGCACCATCGGGGGGCAGCGCTACTCGATCCCGGGAGACTGGTGCACGGTGGAAGCCGATGGGGCCATGACGCTGCTGGGACGGGGCAGCGCTTGCATCAACACCGCTGGCGAGAAGGTTTATCCCGAGGAAGTCGAGGAAGCGCTGAAGACCCACCCGGACATCGAGGATGCGCTCGTGGTCGGCGTGCCCGACAACAAGTGGGGCCAGGCCGTCACGGGCGTGGTGGTGCTGGCGAGTGGCGGCGCATTCGACGAGGATGATGTGCGCCGGCACGTGCGCGCCAGCCTAGCCGGCTACAAGACCCCCAAGCGCATCCTCGTGAGCAACGTCCCGTTGCGGGCTTCGAACGGTAAGGCGGATTACAAGACAGTCACCGAGTTCGCTCGCAGAGATTTAGGACTGGCGTGAGATCATGAACACCCAACCCGCCGCCCTACCAGAAACCCAACCGATCGAGGAACTGGATGTCCTTGTGGTCGGGGCCGGCTTCACTGGCCTTTATCAGCTCCACCGCCTGCGCCAACTGGGATTCACGGTGCGCATTTTCGAGGCCGGCGCCGACCTGGGCGGCATCTGGTATTGGAACTGCTATCCTGGGGCCCGGGTCGACACCCACGTGCCGATGTACGAGTTCTCCAGCGAGGATCTCTGGCGCGACTGGAACTGGACGGAGCGGTTTCCCGGCTGGGAGGAGCTGCGCGGCTATTTTCGCTACGTCGATCAAAAGCTCGATCTGAGCCGGGACATCCGTTTCAACACCCGCGTCGAAGGCGCCGAGTTCGACCCCGACCGTAACCAGTGGATGGTGACGACCCAGGATGGCGGGGCCGTACGCGCGAAAACCCTGGTGCTATGCACGGGTTTCGCCGCCAAGCCCTACGTTCCAGAAATCCCGGGACTGGACCGGTTCACAGGTGCGAAACACCACACCGCATGGTGGCCGCAGGATGGGCTCGACATGACGGATAAGCGCGTTGGAGTGATCGGCACCGGCGCCAGCGGCGTGCAGGTGGTGCAGGAAGCCGCGGCCGTGGCCGCCGAGCTGACGGTCTTCCAGCGCACACCGATTCTGGCGCTGGCGATGCAGCAATGCGTGCTGGACGAAGCGACCCAGGTCGAGATGAAACGGGATTACCCCGCGCGGTTCGCACGGCGGCGAGAGAGCTTCGGTGGCTTCGACTTCCACGCGAGCGGGCAGTCTGCGCTCGAAGTCTCTCCAGAGGAGCGGAGGGCCATCTATGAGGCGAGCTGGGCAGCGGGTGGTTTCAGCTTCTGGGCCTCGACCTTCTACGACGTGATGATGAACCTGGAGGCCAATCGCACAGCTTACGACTTCTGGCGCGAAAAGGTGCAGGCGCGCATCCAGGATCCGAAGCTGGCGGAGCAGCTGGCGCCCAGGGAGCCGCCGCACCCCTTCGGGGTCAAGCGCCCCTCCCTAGAGCAGACCTACTACGACGTCTTCAACCAGGACAATGTGCGCTTGGTGGATCTGAAGGCGACTCCGATCCTGGAGATCACCCCAAGCGGCGTGAGGACGGCTGGCGGCGATTACGACCTCGACATCCTGGTCCTGGCCACCGGCTTCGATGCGGTCACCGGCGGACTGACGCAGATCGACATCCGCAGCGTCGAAGGGCTCACACTTAAGGACAAGTGGGCGCAGGGCGCGCGGACCCATCTGGGCATGGCGAGCGCGGGCTTCCCCAACCTGCTGTTTCTCTACGGCCCCCAAAGCCCCTCGGCCTTCTGCAACGGCCCCACCTGCGCCGAGTTGCAGGGCGACTGGGTGGTCGAATTCCTGAAACAAATGCGCGACGCAGGCGTCAGCCGGTTCGAGGCGACCCCCACCGCTGAACAGGCGTGGAAGGACCATGTCGAGGCAGTCGGCGCCATGACGCTCTTTCCCTTGGCTGACTCCTGGTACATGGGCGCCAATATACCCGGCAAACCACGGGAATTGCTCAATTATCCCGGCGGCGTGCCGATGTACCTACAGATGTGCCAGGCGAGCGCAGCCAACGGCTACGAGGGGTTTGAGCTTAGCGTGACAACAGCTCATGCGTCGGCTTGACCGACGGGTGAACGAGCAATGGAGAATCCGATGAGCGATGGTTCGATCGATCTGAGGGCCGAGGCCAGCGCAAAAGCTTACGCACTGCCGTTGGAGGACATCAACCTCGCCGACACCGAGCTCTGGCGCACCGATACGGTGTGGCCATATTTCGAGCGGTTGCGCAAGGAGGACCCAGTGCATCTTCACCCGGCGCATCATCACCCGGATGGCGCCTTCTGGTCCATTACCAAGTACGCCGACATCATGGCGATCGATATCAATCACGAGGTGTTTTCGTCGGAACCATCGATCACGATCTTCGACCCAAAGGAAGACTTCACGCTTCCGATGTTCATCGCGATGGATCCGCCCAAGCACGACGTCCAGCGCAAGACTGTCAGCCCGATCGTCTCGCCGGCCAACCTCCACCTGATGGAGCCGTTGATCCGCAGCCGCATCAGCAAAACCCTGGACGAACTGCCGATCGGCGAGCCCTTCGACTGGGTCGATCGGGTCTCCATCGAACTCACCACCCAGATGCTGGCGACCCTGTTCGACTTCCCCTGGGATGAACGGCGCAAGCTGACCCGTTGGTCGGACATCGCCACCGCAGGACCTGAATCGGGCCTGTTCGTTACGGAAGATTATGAGACCGAGCGTAGAATGGAGTTGTTCGGTTGCGTGGACTATTTCACGCGGCTCTGGAACGAGCGGGTCAACGCCCCGCCCAAGGGCGATCTGATCTCCATGCTGGCCCACGGTGAGGCCACCCGAAACATGGACCGCATGGAGTACCTCGGAAACCTGCTCCTGTTGATCATCGGCGGCAATGACACTACCCGAAATACGATGACCGGTTCGATCCTGGCGATGAACCAGAACCCCCAGCAGCTACGGAAGCTGCAGGCGAACCCAGACCTGATCCCCTCCATGGTTTCGGAGACCATCCGCTGGCAGACACCGCTCTCGAACATGAGGCGCACCGCCACCCGAGATTTCGAGATTGGCGGCAAGCTCATCAAGAAGGGTGACAAGGTGCTTATCTGGTATGCCTCGGGCAATCGGGACGAGACGGTAATCGAGAATCCAGACGCCTACATCATCGACCGCGAGCGGCCTCGCAACCATCTGTCGTTCGGGTTCGGCATCCACCGGTGCGTTGGCAATCGCCTGGCGGAGCTGCAGTTGCGAATTCTCTGGGAAGAAATCCTGCCTCGTTTCCCCGAGATCAGGGTGCTTGAGGAGCCGCAGCGCGTGCCCTCGGTCTTGATCCGGGGTTACTCGTCCATGCTGGTTGTAATCCCCACTCGTTCCTGAAGCGCGCCCCTCAGCAAAAAGCGGACTGCAAGCCACGCTAGGGAAGCCCCCGCGTCGCGTTGACCCACACCTACTGGGCGGCGCGCCAAGACGCCTCCCGGAAGAATTATCGTCGCGAATCAGAAACCGGAGACAAGCAAGTGGCCAAGATCACATATTGTGAGCATGACGGGGTCGAGCACGTCGTGGACGTGAAGCTTGGGCTGTCAGTCATGGAGGGCGCCGTGAAGAACAGCATTCCCGGCATCGACGCCGACTGCGGCGGCGCCAGTGCCTGCGCCACATGTCACGTCTACGTAGATGGAGAGTGGACAACCAAGACCGGCCCGAAAACGGCCATGGAGGTGTCCATGCTCGAATTTGCGGAAGGTGTGGCTGAGAACAGCCGGCTCGCCTGCCAGATCAAGGTCACTGACGCACTCGATGGGTTGGTCGTCCGGATGCCACAGAGTCAACATTGATTGTGTTTCTTCTGACACGTTCGAGTTCTACAAAGAACCGGAGGCTGTGCTATTAATCCGAAAGTTGACTATGTTGTCGTGGGCGCGGGTTCGGCAGTCGCCTGACTGCGCACAGTGGGACGCGGGTGCTTCTCTTTGGAAGCGGGCGGCGAAGAACGGCCGGTTCCGGTCCGCCGCAATCGCCTATCTACATCCGGTTCTGATGCGGCGATCAGTCCCGTGCATGACCGCGGCCAATCAATCGATTGCTCGCCAAAGCGCCTGCTGGCTGCTCGCCGTCGCATCCCAAGGAAGCCATCGAACGGCAATAGCGGCTCGGTTCGTTCAGAGGCGCGCGCACCGCCACCGTCCTGCCTGACGGGTGCGGCTGGAGACACCAGCCCAAGTGGGACGGGTTCGGCCGCCTGCTAGGTGCCGTCATGGGGCGTCCATCCCACTGCAATCCAACCTTGACCCATATGATATGTATGTGTTTTTACCCTCGCCATATATGTGATACTCGGATCGCGCGGGCGGGATATCAAATCCGCCCAAGGTGGAACCCAGCCCGCGCGACGATGGACTGGCTAGGTGTTTGGTCCCGGGGGTTGTGGGGCGGAGGCAGTCCCGTGGGCTGGGGTGGCCTTAGCGGACGATTGAGTCGGGGGCGGAACGTGAGCATTCGAGGCAAGGCCTTTGTCGCGGGAATCTATGAGCACCCTTGCAGGGGCGCAGCGAACAAGACCCTCGCGCAACTGCATGCCGAAATCGCGCAGGGCGCGCTCGCCGACGCTGGGTTGAGCATGGGCGATGTGGACGCGTATTTCTGCGCCGGCGACGCGCCTGGCCTGGGTCCGCTCAACATGATCGAGTATCTTGGCCTGCAGAACGTAAGGCATATGGACAGCACCGAAACCGGCGGCTCTTCCTATCTGGTCCATGTCAATCATGCCGCGCAGGCGATCGCCGCCGGCCACTGCAACATCGCGCTCATCACTTTGGCGGGCCGTCCCCTGGCGGACGCGAAAGAGGGCAAGTCAGGCCGGTACCACAATGCGGAAGCGCCGGATTTTCCGTTCGAGGCGCCGTTCGGAGCGAACGTGGCGAACATGTATGCAATGTGCGCCATGCGCCACATGCACGAGTTCGGAACAACGTCCGAGCAACTGGCGTGGATCAAGGTCGCGGCCTCACACCATGCCCAGTACAATGAGAACGCCAGGCTGAAAAACGTAGTGACGGTCGAGGAGGTCTTGGCCTCTCCGATGGTTGCGGATCCACTTCATCGGCTCGACTGCTGCGTGATTACTGACGGCGGCGGAGGCTTGATCGTCGTCAGCGAAGTCGTCGCCCAAGCGTTGCGCCGCCCGCAGGTCAAGGTTCTGGGCGCCGGCGAGGCGCCCAAACATCTATCGGCGGGACGAGTCGATTTGACGTTTTCAGGCGCGCGTTGGTCGGGGCCGAAAGCCTTCGAAGAGGCGGGCGTGACAGCGAAGGACGTCAAGTACGCATCAATCTATGACTCGTTCACGATCACGGTGCTCGAGACCCTCGAGGATCTCGGATTCTGCGAAAAGGGGGCCGGGGGCCGGTTCGTCTCCGACGGCAACCTCATTTCCGGGGTTGGGCGCTTGCCGTTCAACACCGATGGCGGTGGCCTCTGCAACAACCACCCCGGCAACCGTGGGGGGATGACGAAAATCATCGAGGCGGTGCGTCAGGTGCGGGGCGAGGCCCATCCCCGTGTTCAGGTGCCAGATTGTGACGTGGCCCTGGCGCATGGAACGGGGGGGCTTCTTGGCTCCCGCATGGGTAGCGCGACCCTCATTCTCGGGAACCAGGATGCATGAGCAATCTGAACGAAACCAAGCGCCGCGTCATTACGAACGTCGAGAACAGACCGTTCTGGGAGGCGGCGGGACAAGGCCGACTCATGGTCGGTTGTTGTAATGCCTGCGGCGAAAGCCATTACTATCCGCGCTCCAATTGCCCACTTTGCTATTCCACTGACACCAGACTCAAGGAAACATCCGGCCTAGGCCAAATCTACAGTTACTCCATCACACGGCAGGCGGACCCGCCCCACATCATTGCCTACGTGACGTTGAATGAGGGTGTGACCATGCTGACGAACATCGTTGACTGCGCGCCCGACACGGTGCGGATCGGGCAGGCGGTGCGTGTTCGTTTTGTCGAGGCCGAGGACGGCTATGCGATTCCGATGTTCGCGCCTGCATGACGGCGCCGAACCGAAGGTGGATTCAGCCCAACGCCAGTGTTGCGGTACCTGTTGCCTGGTGTCGAGGCGCCGGCCAGTCGCGGCGCGGGGTGGCGTTCCAGACTTTCCGCATCCCCGCATTTGACGCCTGCGGAGGACTGTTCCCGTGGGCGTCGTCTGGCGCGATGCCGCCCAGACCAGGGCGCTGCTCGACAGTATGTCGATGGCGAACAGCGGTGGCCGGGCAACACCCTGAGCAAAAAGTCAAAACCCCGCTGCGGGCTCATGGCTGCGCAGGTTGACTTACAATGGCTTTCAGTGCGCATTTGAGTTAGGTCCGATTGGGAATGTGTCGCGCGGGCTGGCATTCATGATGGTTTCGACACACGAGGAAACATCGACGCCGTGAACCTCCAAGAAGGGGGCGCGCCGTCAGGGGAGGGTTACAAATGTCCGAATCTCTGCGCCTGCGCAGCCTGCTAGCCGCCAGCGTGTCGGTCGCCGCCATGCTGGGCGGCGCCGCGCCTGCTTTCGCCCAAGACACCACGGTCGGCGAAGTCATCGTGACCGCCCAAAAGAAGGAAGAGGCGATCCAGGACGTGCCGATCGCCGTTTCGGCGTTCAGCGCTGAAAGCCTCGAAAAGGCGAAGATCGACGGCGGTCCGAACTTGGTTCTGGCCGTGCCGAACGTGAACTTCTCCAAGGGGAACTTCACCGGCTACAACTTCCAGATCCGCGGCGTCGGCTCCAAGCTGGTCGCCGGTTCGGGCGACGCCGGCACCGGCATCCACCTGAACAACGCCCCGCTGACGGCCAACAACCTGTTCGAAGCCGACTTCTTCGACGTCGAGCGCGTGGAAGTTCTGCGTGGTCCGCAAGGCACGCTATACGGCCGCAACGCCACCGGCGGCGTGGTCAACATCATCTCGGCGAAACCGACCGACGAATTCGACGCCATGGTTCGGCTTGAAGCCGGCAACTTTGGCTCCAAGAAGGTCCGCGGCATGATTAACCTGCCGCTCGGAGATACGCTGGCCCTTCGCGTGGCTGGCGCGGTTCTCAAGCGTGATGGCTTCAGCCGCAACCTGACTACCGGCAGCGACGTTGACGACCGCGACCTGTGGGATGTGCGCGCCACCTTGGCGTTCAACCCCTCTGATACATTCCGCACGACCTTGATGTGGGATCACTTCGAGGAAGACGACACTCGGTCGCGCATCGGCAAGCAGCTCTGTGTGAAAGACCCCGGTCCGGCCAGCATCGGCGGCCTCGGCTATTCCGGGGCCTTTGGGGGGCTTATCGGTCAGATTCAGCGCGGCTTCTTTAGTCAGGGCTGCCAGAATGCCCGCGTCGATGATCCCGCGATCTTCGGGACCGTCAACACGCAAGGCACCCTCGGCGGCCTGTTTGGCGCGCTCACCGGCATGACCACCGGGGACTCCTATGCCGGGCAGGTGCAAAATCCCGACATTCGGAACATCGCGTCCTCGGAAGACCCCGTATACCAGGCCAAGACCGACATCGTTCAGTTCAACATCTCCTGGGATCTGACTGACGACCTTCAACTCACGTCGCTGACCGGCTATAGCAAGAACGAACTTTTCACCCGGCAAGACTATAACCGTACGGTCCCGACGATCCCGTTGAACGCGACTCCCAACCCGGTCAACTCTTTCGCGGCGGTTCCGGGGTACGCGGGGATTTATGCGTCCTTGTATCCCGGCGGCGTCGTCAGCGATCCCCAAATTGGTAACAGAAACCTTTTCACCGCCCTGGATATCTCCAGCGGTGAGGGCACGAACTGGTCCCAAGAGCTTCGGCTGCAGTCGAATTTCGACGGACCGCTGAACTTCAACGTCGGGGCCATCTACATCGACTTCGTGTCGAACGGTGACTATTATGTCATGTTCAACACTGGAACTGGATATGCGCAAATGCGCAATTTGCTGGCCACGGGCTCCGCGAATTGCGCCGCGACAAATCCGGCGTGCATCTATATTGATCCCAACCAGAATCCGAACCGGTCGGGCCATAATTACTATGACAGCGCGGACGAATATCATCTGAAATCCCGCGCAGCGTTCGGTGAAGTCTACTGGCAACTGTTTGACAACTTCAAGATCACTGGCGGCCTTCGCTACACACACGATATGAAGCGCGTCGAAAATCGTCCTGTCGTGCTCGCGGCGGCCGGTGGTGGTGGTGTTAATCTCGACCCGACCGAGCCCTACTCGACGGCCGACTTTAAGGAAATGACGGGTCGTCTGGGCTTCGACTGGAAGCCCGAGGTTGCGTTCACTGATGAAACCCTCGTCTATCTGTTTTATTCCCGCGGATACAAGGCCGGGGGCGTCAATCCACCCTGCTCCCTGGCCGCATTTGGTTCTTGCCCGCCTTCGACCTTTGATCCCGAGTTCGTCGACTCGATCGAACTGGGCACCAAGAATACCCTGCTGGGTGGCGCGATGGTCCTTAATCTGACGGCCTTCAAGTACGACTACATCGGCTATCAGGTTTCCAAGATCGTCAATCGACAGTCGGTCAATGAGAACATCGATGCCGAGATCAAGGGACTGGAACTGGAGACCGTCTGGTCGCCGTTGGACGGCCTGCGCCTCAATATGCAGGTTGGCTATCTCGATACGGAGATCACCGGCGGCACGTCGATCGACACCTTCAACCGCACTGGCGGCAATCCACTCCTGACGCTCGTCAAGTCGAGCGCCGCGTCCAACTGCGTGGTCTCCACAGCAGCGGCACAGACCGCGCTGGGCTTCTCGACCGCGACCAATAACCCGTTTGCAATCCTGGGCGTCTGCACGCCCACGTCGTTCACGGCGGCTGACGTGAACCAGCCGCTGGTCCCGGGCGGGCCACTGTCTGTCGGTCGGAACGCCTTCGGTGGCCTGGTCAGCGATGGTGTGGCTGTCGATCTTACCGGAAAGGAACTTCCCAACGCGCCGCACTGGACGTTCTCGTTCGGCGCCCAGTACAATTGGGACATCGGCGGAGGATGGGAAGGCACCATCCGCGGCGACTATTACAAGCAGACGGATTCGTTCGCACGGATCTACAATTCCACTGCGGACGCGCTGTCGAGTTGGGAAAACGTCAACGCGACTCTAACACTGGCCAACTATGAATCGGGGTGGTCGGTTGAAGTCTACGGCAAGAACCTGCTGGACGATGCGCCCATGGTCGATACCTATCTGACGGACGACTCGTCCGGCCTGTATCGCAACGGCTTCTTCCTTGATCCCCGCACCTACGGCGTGGCGGTTAGCAAGACCTTCTAAGCCGAAAAACCACCGAAGACTGGAACGGCGGGGATGCAAATCCCCGCCGTTTTTCTGTGCGCCCGGCGCGCCGAACCTACTTGCGAGTTTGGCGATCCCCTTTGGTGGATCGTTTCATGCCTGGATTTAGCCCTACGCTTGACCTTAAGCGGGCGCAGGTTCGCCCGCTGGAAGTACTGACGGGGGTTGGCGGCCGGCGGCGATGGTCGTCGGACGTTGCGCGACGCCACGACATCCGCCCCAGCAGTTGTTTGGCTGGCGCTGCGGGATGCGGATCGGGGATCCTGAGCCGCGGATGACGTTCGTGCCGGCGCTGGTCGAGGCGCCTGAGAAGGTTGAGCGCCCGCGCCCAAGGCGGGTGGGAGCTGGACGCGGCAACATCGAGCTGGAGATCAACGGGCTGGCGGCGCTGGTGAAGGATGAGGTTCTCAAGGATCCCTACTCGGGCGTGGTCTACGTGTTCCGCGCCAAGCGCGCCGACCGGGTGAAGATGATTTACTGGGACGGAACGGGTCTGTGGCTGATGGCCAAGACGCTTGAGGCGGGCGCCTTCAACTGGCCGAAGGTGCGGGATGGGGTGATGCGGCTGACCCCGGCGTAGCTGTCGGCCCTGCTGGAGGGCCTGGGCTGGCGGCGGGTGCAGCGGACACGCCGAACGCGCGCGCCGCAGGCGACAGCCTAGGCTGCGACCAAGTGAATCAGGCCGCACGCGGGCGCCACAAGGCCGCCGGCCCTACTACGGGTGCTGGTGGTGCGCCGTCCCAGATACGCCTACCACACCTGCGAGGATCCGTTGCATTCCGTAGTCCCCGGTCAGGGACCAGCTGCTGTCGCCGTGACCGCGCAGGTCGAGCGCCACGGCGCGCCAGCCGCCGACGGCAAGGCGTTCGCCGGTCTTCGCCCAGGCGTGCCGGGTTTGGCCGCCGCCATGGGCAAGCAGGACCGTCCCTCTGTCCTGCGTCCCGTAGCAGTCCGCCACGAGCGCGACCGCCTCGTCCCCACAAAATTTCAACCGGGAAGGTTCGATCATGAATGGAACTTCCATTTGCAAGGCGCTTGATGGTAAGGGCCATTACATACGATTGCCGCCAAGGTCCAAGTTGCCCGATCGCAGATCAATTGCAGAACTGGAACGCTGGCTGGAGGCCGCCCATGTGCGCTTCGAAACGGGGTTCGCCCTGGCCGAAGTCACGCGCCGCCTTCGGCTCGCCTTCGACCAACGGATGCGGGGCGTGGGCCTCACCGGGACGACCTGGCGGGTGCTCGTCTACCTCTCGAGAGAAGACGGACAGACGCAGGCTTCACTTGCCCAGAGGCTGGAGATCAGCCGGGTTGCGGTCGGGGAGGTCGTGGACCGCCTGGAGCGGTCGGGCCATGTCGAGCGCCGCGGCGATCCAATGGACCGCCGAAAATGGCGCGTGCATCTCACGCAGGCGTCCGTGGACCTTTTGCCGACGGTGTTCACCGCTGCCAGCGAGCTGCAAGCCGAGTGCTTCAGCGGACTCACCGACCTCGAAGTCGGCCAGCTGCACGCGTTGCTTGCGAGGCTGCGGGAGCGGCTGGTGGAGATGAAAATTGGATCGGCCGGGTAGGGGACCTAGATCATGAGCGACGCGGCTGAAGCCGAGAGCGACCAGGGCGCAAAGCCAGCGGGAGGCCTTCAAGGGCTGCTGCGTCGTCGCCGCCTGCTGTTCATCATCTCCGCGCCTGTCACAGTGCTTGCCGTGATCGCCTGGTTCATGCTGACCGCCGGCCGCTACGAGCAAACCGACAATGCCTATGTCCAGTCGGCGCGAGTGCCGATCAGCACCAGCGTCACCGGTCGGATTGTCGACATGCGGGTGCGCGAAAACGAGTATGTCACGGCTGGACAGGTGTTGTTCGTTCTGGATCGAGCGAATCCGGAAGCGGACCTGAGCCAAGCACAAGCCGCGCTGGCTGCGGCACGAACCCGGGTGGCAGCCCTCGAAGCGACGTTCGGCGCGCGCGTGGCGGCTCAGCGTAGCGCTGACGAAGGACTGGCCTTCGCGAGGAAAGAGCAAGCACGCGCGCGATTGCTCGCTGCGGAGGGCATTGCGTCGCGACAAGACGTGGAAGCTGCTGACCACGCGGTGGACGCCGCAGCCGCCGCACTGGCAGCCGCCCGACAAGGCGTGGCGGTGGCGCTCGCGGAACTCGGGGGCCGGGCGAACGCCACGATTGACGATCATCCGACCGTCCGCGAAGCCGCCGCCCGCCTGGAAAGGACGCGGCTGGCGCTGTCCTATACCACGGTCATCGCACCGCAGACCGGCGTCGTGACCAAGGTCGATCAGGTCCAGCGCGGATCGTTTGTGAACGCAGGGCAAACCCTGTTCTGGCTGATTGCCGGTGAGCCTTGGATCGATGCCAATTTCAAGGAGGTCCAGATCGGGGACATGCGGGCCGGCCAGCGCGCCACGGTGCGCTTTGACGCCTATCCCGGAACGGTCTTCGAGGCCCGAATCGCCAGTTTCAGTCCGGGAACGGGCGCTGTGTTCTCCGCCCTGCCGCCACAGAATGCGACGGGCAACTGGGTGAAGGTCGTCCAACGCATCCCCGTGCGTCTTGTCCTGGTCAATCCGCCTCCGGGCTTCCTGATCGGCGCGGGTATGAGCGCCAAGGTCCGCGTTGACACGCGACCCAAGAAGGCCACGACCGAGGGGAAGGGCGCGCCGTGACCACGCCGCCGCCGATTGCGCGCGGTCCGATCACCCTGTCGGTCATGCTGGCCACCAGCATGTACACCTTGGACAGCACGATCGCCAATGTCGCCCTGCCGCACATGCAGGGTAGCCTTTCGGCTGGCCTTGACCAAATTACTTGGGTTCTGACGTCATTTATCGTCGCTCAGGCTCTGATGACACCCTTGGTCGGCTGGGTGTCCGAACGCATCGGGCGCAGGGCCCTAATGGTCATTTCGATTGTCGGCTTCACGCTGTCGTCGCTAGCCTGCGGGCTCGCCGCCAACCTACCCCAGATGGTCGTGTTCCGGATCATACAGGGCCTCTGCGGCGCGGCCTTCGTGCCGCTCTCGCAGGCCATTCTGTTTGAAATCAATCCGCCCGAGCGGCACCCACAGGCGATGGCGACATTTGGAGCCGGTGTCGTGCTGGGTCCCGTGCTTGGTCCCGCCTTGGGCGGATGGATCACCGAACAGTTCGGCTGGCACTGGGTATTCCTCATTAACTTGCCGGTCGGTATCCTGGCTCTTCTCGGCATCCTCAGGTTCTTGCCGGAAAGTCGATCGACCGCGCCCCGCCGGTTCGATTTTCTCGGCTTCGGTGCGCTCGCCCTTTTTATCGCGGCGCTGCAGCTGATGCTCGACCGGGGGCCGGGCCAGGGCTGGTTCGAGTCCTGGGAGGTGAGAATCGAGGCGGCCCTTGTGGTGATCGGTCTCTACGTGTTCGCCGTCCACACGATCACGGCTGAGCGCCCCTTCTTTTCTCGCGCCCTGCTGAGAAACTGGAATTTCGCCGCCGGAATTGTGCTGAGTCTGGCGACCGGGATGCTGATGTACAGCACCCTCGCCTTGCTCCCACCCATGATGCAAAATATTCTCGGCTATCCGGTGATCACCGTAGGCTTGGTCACGATGCCGCGCGGCCTTGGCATGCTCGTGAGCATGATGGTTGTCGGCCGGTACATCGGACGGACCGATCCCCGGGTTGTTCTCGTCGCCGGGTTCGCCATGAATGCGGCGGCGATGTGGCAGATGTCCACCTCCTCGCCCCAGATGGACGCCCATATCATCATGGTGTCCGGCCTGCTGCAGGGGCTTGGCCTCGGGCTGATCTTTGTCTCGTCAAACACCCTGGCCTTCGCGACCCTTCCGGGGGATTTGCGGACCGATGGGTCTTCGGTGATCACTCTGGCCCGCAGCCTTGGGTCCTCGGTGGGGATTTCCCTCATGCAGGCGGTATTCATGCGCAATCTTCAGACCTCCTATTCGGTTCTGGTGCAGAACGTCCGCCCTGACAATCCGGTGTTCCAGGGCCAGATGGGCGGTGTGATTGATCTGGGCTCGGTTCAGGGACTTTCCACGATGGCCGCAGAGGTCGGTCGGCAAGCCTCGATGGTCTCCTATGTGAACGATTTCTACCTCTCAATGTGGCTCACTATCGTGACCATCCCACTCATCCTGTTCCTAAAGCCGCCGCGCAATGTCGCGGCTGGAGGCGACCATGCGTTACCGGACTAGGTTGGTCATGGGCGTCTGCATGTCGGCAGCGCTTCTGGGCGGCTGTGTGACGGTGGGGCCGGACTTCATCTCCCCATCGACCCTCACCCCCTCTCGCTATCAGGCCATTGGAGGCGCGGGTGGCTTTGCCTTCGCTGACGAGAACGCCGAAGCGCCGTGGTGGACGTTGTTCGGCGCGGCCGATCTCGACACCCTTGTCGCTTATGCCCTGACGGGCAGTCAGGCGATTGCGGAGGCGGAGGCGGCGCTGGAATCCGCACGCGCCGCCGCTGCTGTCGTCCAAGGCGCAGGCTCACCACAGGTCGGACTATCCGGCGGCGCGGAGCGGACCCGCATCAATGCCGCCGCGTTCGGCTTCGATGGGTTCCCGAACCGCACGATCTCCCGATACTCGGTAGGAGGTAAGATATCCTACGATCTGGACCTCTTCGGCGGCAATCGTCGTGCCCGGGAATCCGCGTCGGCCCGACTGGAGGGGCAGGAATATCAGCTCGAAGCCGCTCGCCTGGCTATCGCCGGAAACACGGTGCGCACGGCCATCCTCATCGCCGCGCTTCGCGCGCAGATCGCTACGAGCGAGGCTGTGGTGGCCGATGACCGACAGACCCTTGCGCTGGCCCAACGGTCTGTTGATGCCGGCGCTTCGGGTCGCATCGATCTGCTAGGGGTGCAGACACAGCTGGCGCAGGACGAAGCGGTGCTGCCCGCGCTCCGGCGTGATCTCGCCGCCGCCCAGAATGCATTGGCCGCGTTGACCGGCCGCGCGCCCGGAGACTCGATACAGCGACCCTTTTCGCTGGAGGACTTCACGGCGCCGTCCAGCACGCCCTTGGCAATCCCCTCGGCGCTCTTACGCGGTCGTCCGGACATTCTGGCCGCGGAGAGCGCATATCATGCCGCCACCGCACAGATCGGTGTTGATCGCGCACGTCTCTACCCCAACCTCGACATTACCGCGCAGTTCGCGCAGACGGCGCTCAGCCCGGACGGTTTGTTCAACTCGACCGGTACGGGCTGGAATCTCGCGTCGGGCCTTACCGCGCCACTCTGGAACGGCGGCACATTGAGGGCCAAGGTGCGTCAGGCTGAGGCCGAGGCCAGACGGGCCGAGACGCGCTACCGTGCAACCGTGCTGAAGGCTTTTGTCGAGGTCGCGGACGGCTTGGAAGCGGTGTCGGCCAGCGAGTCAGAATTGCGCCTGCGCCAAACCGCGCTGGCGACAGCCGAGGAAAACCTGCGGCTGGCCAGGCGGGCCTATGACCTGGGGTCCCTGCGCCTGCTCGATGTCCTTGACGCTCAGCGCCAGGCCAATGGCGCGAGACAGGCGTTCGCAAGGGTTCAGGGGCAGCGCTTGCTGGCCTACGCGGATCTATTCGCTGCGTCGGCGACGGTGATTGGTTGAGGCACGCGCAAATTGAACACGCGCGCTGGGTGAGACGGAGCGAGCCGGGGCGACGCGCAAGGAAAACGGCCGGTATTCTGGCGATCCGAACCCGCGAGAAAACCCAGTGCGGAAATGATCGTGAGCTTGCAGATTGGCCTTCGTCTTTTCTGGCGGGGGTATGGCGCGCGGATACTTATCGGCTATGTCCGCGTTTCCAAAGTAAGCGTCGTCCGCGCGCCACGCCGGCCTGAGCTCAGGGCCTGGCTTTCCGTGCGAACGTCGCCTTGGCCGGGTTTCGGCGGCGGGCGATGCGGCTGAGGGCGATCTTGAGGACCTGCTCGTCGATGGTGTCGGGATCGTAGCCGTCGAACCAGTCGGCGATGTCGGCATGGTCAGGATGCTTGGGGTCAGCCAGGATATCGAGGGCGTGGTAAAAGCCCGGGATGCCACGCGGTCCTCGGGCGGCGCGGCGCGCTGGCCGGCGATGTAACGTGGATACTCGACGTCCGGGTCGCCCAGGCGCTGAACGCCGAGATGGACCACCATCTTGAGGTGGAGGCGGCTGAGGGGTCGGCCAACCGGCGCAACGGCTTTGGCAAGAAGACGGTGCTGACCGAGACCGGCCGGATCGGACTGGAGGTCCCGCGTGATCGTGCGGGCAGCTTCGATCCGCAGCTGATCGCCAAGTACCAGCGACGCTTCCCGGGCTTCGACGAAAAGATCATCTCGATGTACGCGCGCGGGATGAGCGATGGTGGAGCGCCGGCCGTAGCGATCCTCGAGGATTTCGAGCAGGTCGTGGCGGGCCTGGGCGCCGAGGGGCTCCAGGCCCCAGTCGTCAAGGATGAGCAGCTGGGCGGCACCGAGTGTCTTGAGGCGGCGGCCGACGCTGCCATCGCCATGGGCGAGCGCCAGTTCATCGAAGAGCTTGGGCACACGCACGTAGAGGACGGCACGGTTGTCGCGGCAGGCCTTGTGACCGAGCGCGCAGGCCAGCCAGCTCTTGCCGACGCCGGTCGGCCCGGTGATCATCAGGTTGTCGCAAGCATCGATCCAGTCGCCCTTGACGAGACTGGCCAGCAGCCCTCGATCGATTCCCCGGTGGGCGCGGTAGTCGATGTCCTCCGGGACGGCGTGATGGCGCAGCCTAGCGTGACGCAGGCGCGCGCCGAGCCGCTTGTCCTGGCGATGGACGGCCTCTCGCTCCAGCAGCAGGGCCAGCCAGTCGGCATGGCCCAGGCCGGCGGCCTCGTCGTTGTCGGCGAGCTCGTTGAAGGCCTTGGCCATGCCTTGCAGGCCAAGGCTGTGCAGTTGATCAAGCGTGGGGTGGATAAGCATGGATGTTCTCCTCAGTGGTAGTAGCCAGAACCGCGGATATTGGGATGGAGGATGGCCAGGCCTTGATCTTCCCCTTCGCGGGCCCGACGGACGGGTTGACCGTCGAGCCGGTTGTCGAGGATCGACTTGACCGAGCCGTAGTTGCGCGCGCCGACCTGCAGGGCGCGTAGGCATGCGGCCTCCAGACGGGCCGGCCCGAAGGGCTTGGCCAGGCGCACGATGCCGAGACAGGTGCGGAAGCCCTGCTCGGGATGGGGGCGATGCTCCAGGATGAGCTGACAGAGCATCACGACCGAGGGGCCGATCCGCATCGCCTCCCGGATGATCCGCTCGATGGTCCAGTCGCTGTAGCGGCGATGGCTGGAGGGCATGTGCTCGGTGATGGTGGTGTGCTTGCCGTCGCCGCTGCCGCGCATGTGGGCGGCGATCCGCTCGCCCTTGAGGAACACCTCGACCGTCCGGGGCGTCAGACGCACCTCGACGCTGGCCCGGGCGTGGCGATAGGGGATTGAGTAGTAGTGGCCCTCCACATCGACATGATAGTCGAGGCCGACCTTGCGCAGACGCCACTCGGCCAGACCATAGGGCTCGGCCGGCAAGGGCTTGAGCCGTGGGGCGTCGATCTCCTCGAACAGCTGGCGACGGGTGCGGCCGACGTAACGCAAGACGCGCTGATCGTTGAGCCGGACCAGCAGCTCAGCGATGGCGGCGTTCACTTCGGCCAGGGGAAGCGTCGATGGCGCAGCCGCCCCAGCAGCCATCGCTCGACGATGCGCACGGCGGCCTCGACCTTGGCCTTGTCGCGCGGGTGCCGCGGCCGCGCCGGCAGCACGGCGGTGTCGTAGTGGGCCGCCATCTCGGC
Organism: uncultured Caulobacter sp.; assembly: GCA_964541915.1. Taxonomy (GTDB): domain Bacteria; phylum Pseudomonadota; class Alphaproteobacteria; order Caulobacterales; family Caulobacteraceae; genus Caulobacter. Next base: position 7,334 of record CAZISF010000031.1, on the reverse strand, counting down.
GTAGGTGCGGTTGACCTGGGGATCGTAGAAGCAGGCCTTGATCACCGCGACCTTGGGGTTGTCGGGCACCAAGAGCCGGGCCGCCCCGCCGAAGTAGGCGAAGGTCCGGGCGTGGGCGTCGATCCAGTCGGGTAGGGTCTCGGTCCAGCTGGCGTGGGCGAACGACAGGCTTGAGCCGCCCATCACCGCCACGAAGATATGCGCCCCTCGCGTCCTGCCGGTCCGTGGATCGACGATCACCGGCACGGTGTCGCCGGCGTAGTCGACGAACAGCTTGTCGCCGCCCAGGTGGGTCTGGCGCATGGTCACCGGCAGGCGCGCTTCCCAGGCACGGTAGAGGTCGCAGAACCGGCTGTACCGATAGCCGTCCGGGTTGGTCTCGATATACTCGTCCCACAGGATCTGCAGCGTGACGTGCTTGCGCTTCAGCTCGCGGTTCAGCGCCGCCCAGTCGGGCTCCACCCGCCGCCGGCGGCCCTGCTTGGTTCCGGCTTCGCCGTAAAGGAGCGTCTCAAGACCGGCGTCGGCCAAATCCAACGGCAGCGGCCACGCCAGCCCGGACCTCTCGAAGCGCCGGAACATCTCCCGCAGCGTCGAGGGCGCAACCCCCGTCCGCCGCGCCACCTCGCGGGTCGCCAGGCCGGCGTCCCGGCTCAATCTCAACATCTCGCGCACGCGGCGCATGGCGATCCTCTCCGTTGGCATCGGTCCCTCCCAAAAGGAGGAACCCTAAAGCCAACCAAGACCCTCACAGCCCGCGCCCTGGGCGGCATCATCTCGGAATGCCGCGCGGGGATTAATCGGAACGGTGGGTGGGATCAGATCGGAATGGTGGGCGCGATCAGCCCGGAATCCGCAGATCATGGGCAGGAAGGTGCGGGCCGATGTCATCAAGGAGCACTGGGGCGAGATCCCGCGCCTGGTCGCCTCGCTCAAGGCTGGCCACGCCGCGCCCTCGGCCATGCTGCGCAAACTCGCCGCCTATGAGCGGCAAGATCAGCTCGCCGTCGCCCTCCAGGAGGTCGGGAAGATCGAGCGGACCTTGTTCATGCTCGACTGGCTCGAGAACCCGGCGCTTCGGCGGCGTTGCCAGGCGGGCCTCAACAAGGGCGAGCAGCGGCACGCGCTGACGCAGGCGATCTGCACCTTCCGCCAGGGCCGCATCTCTGAGCGGACCCGCGACGCTCAGCAGTGCCGCGCGTCGGGCCTGAACCTAGTGATCGCCGCCATCGTCTGGTGGAACTCGACCTACATGGCGGACGCCGTCGATCACCTGCGGGCTGCTGGCGAGCCTGCCCCCGACGATCTCCTCGCCCACACCTCGCCGGTCGGCTGGGAGCAGATCGCGTTCTCGGGCGACTTCCTCTGGGACCACGCCGCGGCGCTGCAAACGGGGCGCCGGCAACTGACCCTCGGTCGCCGAATGCGCGGCGCGGCCTGAAGTTGGCGCGTTCTCGCTCCGTTCGTCCTTAGCGTTGCTCAGCTAACAAATGTCGCGCTGCCCTCGAGTTACCCACGCTCTTTTGGGGGCGTAAAATCAGGTGCTAACGACACCGAGGAAGGTCTGGAACCTGTTGACGCCGGGTATGAGGCGGGCGGTGTCGATGACGGTGCGGACATCGGCCTCGCCCTGGGCGGCCCACATGGCGCGATAGCCGTTGGTGACCTTGCGCGCTGGACGACCGCCGGCCGCAGATCCCGCTCGCAGCCATTGTTGGTGGGCTCGACCTGACCGGGCCAGAGCGCGACGGTCAGGAGCTGATCCCTGGCTCGCCTGAACTTGTTCTGGAGCGCCCTGGCCAGGTCGCAGGATGTCGGGGTGTCGAGGATAATTACGCTGCGAGGCCGCCGGCATCGAGCTGATGATCGCCATCGGACGCCAAGGCCACCACCTGCCGGGGTTCGAACGCTTCGCCGCCGATACGCCAGCCCCCGTCACGAATGATCCGGTCGTCAAGATGGCTCATCGGCTGACCACGAGGAGGGGTCGGACCCTCTATGGATTGCGCAAGCAGACCGTCGAGCCCCTGTTCGGAGTCATCAAACTGGCGATAGGCAGTCCGCGCATGTCCATGCCCGGCCTGGACGCCGCCAGGGGCGAGTGGACCCTGGTGACCATGGCCTGGAACGTGAAGCGGCTCAGCGTCCTGCGGAGGTCCTGAGTCGCCGGCAGCGTCAAAAGTGGCCCAAGGCAATCCCAACAACCCTCCATCCAGCATCAATCCAGCCCAAAGCACCCCCTCAACCGAAAACCCACGCCCCCAGCGCTCTCGAATCAATCTTCTGGGGCAAACTCCGACAGGCTGCTAGAACTCGCGACGGACCTAGGGTTCGCCAGGGATCGCGACACAAACGATGAGCGCCTAGGCGCGATGGACAAATTTTCGGCAGCTACCGTGCCGGTCGTGCGGATTTACGTGATGGCAACCAAAGCCCAAGAGAGAATCATACTTCTCCTATCAACCCCATCGAGCGTAGCCGACATTCAAGATCATCTTGGTATTTCAAGGCAACGGGTAACGTATGTTCTAGCACAACTTCTGTCATCAGGCGTCGTAAGTCGCCGAAAAGCGAGATACCGTAGAGCTTGGATATATTACATAAGTAATATAAATTTCCATCCCGCCGAAAATTTGATCCTGTCAGACCGCGCTTCCAATTTACTTTCATATCTTGATTGCGATCGTCCAGTCGACGAAAGGGATCTTAAAATATCCCACGGTCATAAACAATATCTCGACGACGTCGACACGCTCATAAATGCAGGATTTGCCAAACGGATAAATATTGGTAGGTACTCATATTTAGTATCACTTCTAGAGCACTGTCGCCCTATAACGCCTCTTGCGTTGAAAGAGATAAAACGGGCAAATATAATCAAGGATTTTGGGGAAATACGATCACAATTTCTTATTGCGTTTCTAACGTACGGAAAAATGAACTCGCGGGAATTGAGACTAAGGGTTTCGGAAGACATATTTAGAAATTTAGGGTATTCATATAGTCAAGTTCTTCAAAGATTAAAAAAGAACGGATACATATCGGGAGACAAAGAAATTGGACACGCGAGATATTCTCTAACTATATATGGCCGCGAAATTGCGGAAATAATTAGCAGATACTGCAATAATAAATATTGATTATTTATGATTCTGCGACGGAAATGCTTTCGCGCTGTGGCGTGCGTTCGGGGTGGCATTGACGCTGAAACTAAAGAACTGAAGATGGAGCCATGAAGCCTTATTCTCTTGATCTTCGCAAACGCGTAGTTTGGGCTGTTGAGCGGCACGGACTGCCTAGCCGGGATGTCGCGGCAAGGTTCGGTGTTGCCACGAAAACGGTGACAGCTTGGGTGCGCCTGTTTCGCGAAACGGGCAAGTTGGAGCCTGGCCGGGTTGGCGGGCATAGGCGCAGGGCAATCCGTGACGAACACCGCGACTGGCTCCTCCGCCGGTGCCAAGAAGGGGAATTTACATTGCGCGGCCTTGTGATCGAGTTGTCCGAACGCGGGCTGAAGGTCGACTATCATTCCGTTTGGCGATTTGTCCGGGCCGAGAAACTGCGTTTAGGAACCCCGGCGCGACGGCGGCGAACGCCCGACTAGATGTTCAGCCCCAGAATTTGATGGTGCATCGTTTTCCGATGGTTGGAAGGATGCGCTACCCGCCTGTGCGATCCATGAGCCCGCTGGCCAACCAGTTTCATTCATGGCTATGCGGCCTGCAGCCGGCCATGGAGATGATGCTTACCGGCGACGGCACGGACGGTGCCGAGGCCATTCGTGTCGGCTTTGCCAACCGCGTAGGCCATAGCTAGAAGGCGGTTCGCGATTGGGCAGTTTGCAGTACCTCAGATGATCAGGAATTTGTGGATCTGATCTGCAATCTGACACCCGATCGGCGGCGCGTCTTTGATGTGCTGGTTCGAAGAGTTGGCGTGGTCGAGGAGGCGCATGGCGAGGCCGCGGCGCTTTTGCTCATCGACGATGTTGTCTCGATCGTGGATGGTTCAGACGTAAGGCACTAGCAACTGGACTTGGGCTGACGATTGCTCAGCTGAGCACCGCGGCGATCCGACGTAGCAAGTCTGTGGGCGCCGCCTCTCCCCTTCGGATCGTGATCACCGGGACGTCGTGGAGAAACCGCCGCAGGATCTGCACGGTCTCGTCGAGCGGAGGCCCGTCGACGCTCTCGCTGATCACGACCGCCAGCATCTCGACGCCAGTTGACCGCAAGGCGAGGGCCGCCGTCAGCGTATGACTGATGGTTCCCAGATAGGATCCGGAGACGAGCAGAACCGGAATCTGCAGCGCCCTGGCGAGGTCGAGCATGGTGTGGTCGTCGTCCAGCGGCGACATGACGCCTCCCGCGCCCTCGATCAGCAACAGCCGGTCTTCCGCCCGGATGATCCGGTCGCGGCAGAGGGCGATTACCTCGGCGCGGTCCAGCGCCCGGCCCTCCCGGTTTGCTGCGAGGGGAGGGGACAGCGGTGCCAAAAACTGCCAGGGCGAGATGTGCTCCAGCGCCTCGGCTGACCAGGTCATACCCAGCGCCTCCAGCAGGACGGCGGGGTCACTGCCGTCGGGAGCCTGCGGATCAAACCCGCTGACCACCGGCTTCAACACCTCGACTGCTCGGCCGCTGGCGCGCAGGGCCCGGATCAATCCCGCCGTGACGTAGGTCTTGCCGATATCCGTGCCGGTGCCGGTGATGAACAGCGCGGCCATGGATCAGGCCGCCAGCAAGGGACGCACGGCCGCGGCCAGCCGGGCGACCTCGTCATCCGGATGGGCGGCGCTGAAGGCTATGCGGAGCCTGGCCGTGCCCTCTGGCACCGTCGGCGGCCGGATCGGCACGACCAGGAAGCCTTGTTTCCGCAGGCGGCGCGACGCGGCCAGGGCGGCGTCCGCCTCGCCGATCACCACCGGAACTATGGCGCTTTGCGCCGCCGGTAGACCAAGGGCTGACGTGAAGGCCTGGGCCTTGGCCAGAGGCAAGGCGCAGAGCGCCGGGTCGCGTGCGATGATGTCCAGGGCGGCGATGGCCGCGGCCGCGCTCGCCGGCGGAAGGCCCGTCGAATAGACGAAGGTCCGCGCCCGGGTCTTGATCAGGTCAATCACCGCTCGCGAGGCGCAGAGATAACCGCCATAGCCGCCGACGGCTTTGGACAGGGTGCCCATCTGCAGAGGGATGTCCGCGCCCGGGAAGACGTGCGCCGAGCCCCGGCCGTCCGCGAGCACGCCGATGCCGTGGGCGTCATCACTGAGCAGCCAGGCGTCGTGCGCCCGGCAGGTCGCCGAGAGCCGGTCCAGGGGCGCGAGGTCGCCATCCATGGAAAAGACCCCGTCGGTCGCCACCAGGACGCGCCGCGCCTCGCCTCGTCGCGCAGTCAGGATCTCTTCCAGATGTCCGACATCGTTGTGCCGCAGCCGCAGGGTCTCGGCGCCCGAAAGCCTGCCTCCCGCCCAGATGCAGGCATGCGCCAGCTCGTCGGCGATCAGCAGGTCGCCGGGCCCGATGAGGGTCGGAATGACGCCGGCATTGGTCAGGTAGCCCGACCCGAACACGCAGGCGGCCTCGGTCCCTTTGAGGTCGGCTAGGCGACCTTCAAGCGCGCTCATCAGGGGGTGATCCCCTGTGACCAGCCGTGAGGCGCCGGAGCCCACGCCGTAGGTCTCGACCGCCTGCGCCGCGGCGGCCTTGACCGCCGGATGATGGGAGAGGCCGAGGTAGTCGTTGCAGGAGAACGACAGCAACCGCTGGCCATCCCGCTCGACCCAGAGCCCGTCGATGCGGTGTGTCGGCGCCAGAGTACGGCGCAGGGCGCGGGTCTCGAGGGCCGCGAGCTTGCCCTCGGCGAAGTCTTGCAGGCTGTGCATTCAATCCCCGGCTGGCGGCAAGCGCGCGGACCGCTTAGCAAGGCTTTCGGCGGTCCGAAACCCCGTTCTGGGCCAAACGTCTTCCTGATCGGAGTTCACTCATGTCTTCGTCCCAACCCGCCTGGTTCCAGGCTGGCGCAGGCCACGTCTGGCGGCCTTATTGTCAGATGAAGACCGCCCGCCCGCCGCTGCCGGTGGCGCGCACCCATGGGTCGCGGATCGTGCTGGAGGACGGGAGGGAACTGGTCGACGGCCTAGCCTCCTGGTGGACGGCCTGTCACGGCTACAACCATCCGCACATCGCCGAGGCGGTCCGTCGTCAGCTGGAGCTGGCGCCGCATGTGATGTTCGGTGGCCTGGCCCATGAGCCCGCCTATCGGCTGGCGGCGCGGCTGGCGGCCCTGCTGCCGGGGGAGCTGGATCACGTGTTCTTCGCCGAGTCCGGATCGGTCTCGGTCGAGATCGCCATGAAGATGGCGCTGCAATTCTGGATCAATCGCGGCGTTGCCGGTCGCACCCGGTTCCTCGCCTTCAGCGGCGGCTACCACGGCGACACCCTGGCGACGATGACGGTCTGCGATCCGGAGGAGGGCATGCACAGCCTGTTCGCCGGCGTGCTGCCCGATCAGGTCATCGCCGGTCTCCCACTCGATCCGCGGAGCGAAGCGGCGCTCGACGCGGTCCTCGCCACTCATGCCGGCCAGATCGCCGCCATCCTGGTCGAACCGCTGGTGCAGGGCGCGGGCGGCATGCTGTTCCACCAGGCGGAGGTGCTTCGCCGCCTGCGCGCGCTGGCTGACCGGCACAATGTCCTGCTCATCTTCGACGAAATCTTCACCGGATTTGGCCGCACCGGGACCCTGTTCGCCATGGAGGCGGCGGGGATCGAGCCGGACATCGTCACCCTGTCCAAGGCGCTGACCGGCGGAACCCTGCCCCTGTCGGCCGCCGTCGCCAGCCGGCGGGTGTTCGAGGCCTTCTGGTCCGACGATCCGGGGGCCGCCCTGATGCACGGCCCCACCTACATGGCCAATCCACTGGCCTGCGCCGCCGCCAACGCCTCGCTGGACCTGTTCGAGCGCGGAGACTGGCGGGCTGATGTCGCGCGGGTGTCGGCCGGACTGGCCGAGGGCCTGGAGCCCTGTCGTCAGATGGCCGGCGTGGTCGATGTCCGGGTGCGTGGCGCCATCGGGGTTGTCGAGTTCGCGCAGGCTGTCGATGTGGGCAGTCTATGCGCCGCTTTCGCGGACGAGGGGGTCTGGATTCGTCCGATGGGCAAGGTGGTCTACGCGACGCCGGCGCTTGTGATCTGTGACAACGACCTGGCCCGACTGACCGACGCATTCCGAAAGGTTCTGGGCCAGGAGCGGCCGCGGCCGCCGACTTCACGCAATGTCGGTTAGGTGTTCCGCAAGCCCCAAGCCCGATACCTCATCTATTATTTCTGATAATGCTT
>CAZISF010000030.1:0-30696 GCA_964541915.1 uncultured Caulobacter sp. | reverse complement strand
GGACCGCGAGGCCCAAGGGGATGCCGATCATCGGGACCTGGAGCCCCAGGGCGAGCGTCGCGGTCACGGTGCCGTTCAACACCGCGATCATCCGGGGCACGCCGCCGATAGTCACCGGCTCGGACAGCGAACTGTGGAAGCCGATCTCGAAGCCCTCGATCCGGGATCCCGCCATCCTAAAACGCCGCGCCAGCGGTCAGATTGAAGAAGCTGGTCACGAAGGTTGTCGCCGTGAACGCGATGGCCAGGCCGAATACGATACCGATGCCCTTGCGCATGGCCGATCCACCTTCGGCGAAGGCAAAGCCAAGCCCGGTGATGACGATGGCGATCACGCCGATCGCCTTGGCCACCGGTCCGGCGAGCGAATTCATGATCGTGGTCAGCGGTCCTTCCCAGGGCATGGCCGTGCCGCTGCCGGCCGCCAAGGCCGGCTCCGCCATCACGAGAGCCGCCCCGACGGCGAGCAGCAGAACAGCCCCCATCGGGTGGCCCAAAGTGATCCCACGACAATTTCTGGAGATGGGTCTCATCGCTGGATCCTTCCGTCTCGACAGCCCGTGAAGGCTGGGCCGCCCAACCGTGGGTTGGAGCCGACGGCGGGTCAAGGCCTTTTATAGCCTAAAAGGCCCCTAATGTGCTTAATTAAGTGATTTAGAGTTGTGCCAGCAGACGCGGCTGCGGGATCACTCCGACGACCCATCAGGTCGGCGCGCGATGGCGCTCTCTTTCGAAGATTTTGACTGTTTCCGCTACGTAAGGGGCCATTTAAGGGCGGAAGCCCGAGTTCTGTGGGCTGTTGATTCGGCACCCCAGAGCAGGCGTCCGTCATGGCCCGCCATCTCGGATGGTCGCGCAGACCGAGGTCGCCCGCGACCTGGGAACCGGGTGGACACCAGCCAGACTCACCCCTCAGAAGGCCGCGAAGCTCGGCCCTCAGCAGAAAGCAGACTGCGAACCACGCGAGGGAATATCCCGCGCCGCGCTGACTTCTACTTCTGGGCGGCGTCGCAAGACGCCTCCCAGAAGAATTATCGTCGCGAGCCAGCAACTGGAGACAAGCAAGTGGCCAAGGTCACCTATTGTGAGCATGACGGGATCGAGCACGTCGTGGACGTGACGCCTGGGCTGTCAGTCATGGAGGGCGCCGTGAAAAACAGCATTCCCGGCATCGATGCCGACTGCGGCGGCGCCAGTGCCTGCGCCACATGTCACGTCTACATAGATGGAGAGTGGACAACCAAGACCGGCCGAAAAACGGCGATGGAGGTGTCCATGCTCGAATTCGCGGAGGGTGTGACTGAGGACAGTCGGCTCGCCTGCCAGATCATGGTCACTGACGAACTCGATGGGTTGATTGTGCGGATGCCACAGAGTCAACATTAGCCCGATTCAAGCGACACTGCTGCCCCCTGACCCTGGTGCCTCGGCGTGGGCTCAGACGATCTCGCCGGCGTCCAGCGCGACCCGGATGTCCTTTGTAGCTGAGCAGGTGTTGCAGGGCGTTGTGAAGTGAGTACCGTTGTCGGTCAGCACGATGTGGATCTTGTATGGAACCGCCTCGATCAGTCGCCGCAGGAACTCGGCGGCGGTGCTGCGGCTCACCCGGTCGTGCAGCTCGACGAAGGCGAACTTGCTCGTGCGGTCGATGGCCACGAGCATGTACAACTTGCCATCCTTGGTCCCGACCTCGGCGATATCGATGTGGAAGTAGTCGACTGGATAGGCCTTGAACCGCTTCTTGGCGGACCTCTCGCCCTCTATGGAGGGAAGGCGGGAGATGTCGTGCCGCTGGAACAGCCGGTGGAGCGACGAGCGCGTCAGATGCGGGATCGTCGCCTGCAGGGCGTAGAGGCAGTCATCCAGCGGCAGCAACGTATGGCGACGGAAAGCCACGGCAATGGCCTCTTCCTCCGTCGTCAGCACGGTCGAGTGCGGACCCTTCGGCCCCCATCGCCGCGTCTCGCACCGTGTCTCAGCCGCGCCATTTTCTCACGGTCTTGCGGTTCAGTCCGTACTGTTCGGCGAGCTCCTGGATCGAAGCCTTCGATCGCTGTATCGCCGCTCGGACAACCTACTGAGAGCTCACACCTAGCCCATAGATCCTCCCGATGAGTGCACTCAGCTAAACTGAGTCCCCCACACATCGGGACTGAACATCTAGGCAGGGAGTCAGGCAATGCGCTCAACGGCCGGCATGGCCCATCGGAGGTCCAGGAATTCGGGCCTTGCCAGGTAGGCCCGCAGTCCGGGTCGGAACTGTCCTTTCGGGATGGGCAACCAGTTCTGGGCCATCAGCCCGGCCGGCCGCGTGTGCTGCATGATGATGTCAAGCGACCCGTCAGCGTTCCACAACAACCCTTCTGTCCTGTCACCGATCGAGTATCGGTTGATCGGGTTCGGCGACAGGAACAGGCGGCCGTCTGATTCAATCTGATAGACAGTCAGGGACCAGAATGCGTCGACCGGCGGTCCCCCAGGCGGAATGCGCAGCCGGTAGGCGTTCGATCCGTCCAATGGCGCGCCGGCGGCATCGACCAGCGCATGCGCATAGAACGCTTCCTCAGGCGGCAAGGCGGCCAGCCCCATCAGGGCGACCAGAGCACGCTGAAGGTCGTCGCTGCCGAACTGTCCGGTGGAGAGGAGGGAATAGCTCCAACCGTTCGTCTGTCGGCGCCGGTCTCGGCCGGCGTCGGGCAAGGCCGCCAGTTCGAACGGAATCGTTTCGCGCCACTGCTGCTGAAGGTCGGCGTTCAGGTTCGCAAAAGCGCCGCGAGCGCCTCGCCTCAATCCTTCATGGCGGAATCGGGCTGCATTGAGAACACGTGAATCAGAGGTGGGCGCCCGGGCGAGCATCGCGTTGACCACCTCGAGGAAGTTGGCGGGGTCGTTCACGTCCCGAGGGGGGACCAGCAGCGGGCTTGCCCTGGGCGGGCCGTCAAGTCCGGACAGCTGGATCCTGTCCTGAAGACTATTGACCTTGGCGTACTCGGCGGGGCCCGCGATCAGAATTCGGGCCAGAAGCCAGAGGTCGATTGTCGGCGCTTCCACCTGTGTCGTCGCGGCTGGAACCCGGCCTCGCCACCCCGGCGGCGTCAAAAGGAAACGTCCGCCACGCCCGCCTGTCTTGCGTGTGCCGACAATGAAGAAATTGTCGGTGAAGGCGTCCATGAACACGACACTGAAGTAGCGATCACGGATGTCGGGCACGTCCAGAAGAAGGGGCCCCATCGACAGGTCGATGCGCGCGGTGCTGACCAAGCAGTCATTGTTTGGCGTGGTGATGATGCGAGACGTCGGGTCGGTCAGGCGTCTGCGATGCGTGACGCGATTGAAGGCTCCGCCAGGGTCTTCAGGTGTCGGCTTCGCGACCGCCCAGGCCGTCCGGGCGAACTCAAACAGTGGAAATCCGACGACAAACGCATCCGCGACCCCATATCCACCGCCTTGTCTAGCGGCGGCCAGGGCTCGGATCGGTGCGGACGCGGCCAGGGACGAGGCCAGAAGGGAACGGCGGTTAATTCGATTGGGCATTTGGCTCCCTCGCCGGCGTTAATCGTCTGAGCTCGCATCGGTTGAACGGCTTATCGGCCTAGAGCGGCTTGTCGCCCTTGATGGTGACACGGTTGCCGTATCGGGCGTGCGGCCAGTAGTCCCAGATCGCGTGGTGCTGGGTGCAGCGATTGTCCCAGAAGGCGACGCTTCCGGCTTCCCACCGGAACCGGCATTGGAAGGCAGGGTGGGTCAGGTGGCGAAACAGGTAGGCCAGCAGGGCGTCACTTTCGTCCCCGGGCAGGCCGACAAGTCGTGTGGTAAAGCCGGCATTCACGAACAGCGCCTTGTAGCCGGTGACCGGATGCGTTCGGGCCACCGGGTGAGCAGCGCTCGGATAGGCCGGCTTGTCCGCGACGCCGAGGCCCGCATAGAGCCCACGATAGACGTGCTCCCCGTCATGGATGGCCTTCAGGCCGACAAGGTGCGCCTTCATCCGTTCTGACAGGGCATCCCAGGCTGCGTACATGTTGGCAAACAGAGTGTCGCCACCTTCTGGAGGGCAGGTCTTGAGGAAGAGGATGCTCCCCATCGGGGGCTCTTCGTCGCAGGATACATCCGTGTGCCAGCCTTCGCCGTTGGCGCGTTCGGAATGCTCGTCCGCGGCGATGATCATGAGTTCCGGGAATCCAGGTTCACTCGGCGCCGCAGGGTGGCGGTGGAGGTCACCGAACCGCCTTCCGAACGCAAGCTGTTGATCTGGCGTCAGGGTCTGGTTGCGAAAGAAGATCACCAGGTTTTCGGCCAGGGCCCTCTTAATTTCGGCAAGTGTCTCGTCATCGAGCGGTCGCGACAGGTCCACGCCTGATAGTTCCGCCCCGATGCTTGGCGTCAGTCGTCGAACGCCGAGGCGCTTGTAGTCCTGCATTTCGAATTCATTGAAGACTATCGGTCCCTTGGCGACCTGGCGACGGGAGGAGGAAGCTGACGGGGAGGACATGGACACCATACCTGTCTGTTTGAATCAGGAAACCCCAGACGTCTGACGACAATAGTGGGGAAAGGTCCCGGGGCCGTATCGTTCCGGGGCAGGGATTCGAGCCGCCGACAATCATGTCCGGGCATTGCGGAGCACTTCATCAAGGCCGCCGAGAACCAGGTTCCGCCCGCGCGTGTCGGCCTCGTCGGGAAGCCCGTCCCGAACGGTGCGATATATTTCCCACCAGAGCCGGGCCGTCCGTTTGCGGCGATCAGGGTTCAGGATGGCTGCCCAGAGCACAGCGATCTCGTGTTCCAGTTGCGCGGAAATCTTCGCCAGATAGGCGTTGCCGCCCAACTTCGAAAGAAGGATCGAGACCCCTCGGCGGACGCTGATGTAGCTGCCGATCTGCTCTTCCCCTGAATCGGCGATCTCGATCAACAACTCTACACCTTGTCTGACGGCGTCGAGGGCTGTTGGATCCTTCTGCTCGGCGGCCGCAGCCAGCCGGAGAATCATGCCCGAAACCTCGGCCCGGATGTGAAAGATCGCGATCGTATCCTCATCAGACAGCGACCTGACGGTCGCGCCGCGGTTATCGTTCAGGACCACCAGACGGTCCCGGACGAGCAGCCTCAATGCAGAACGCACCGGCCCACGGCTCACGCCGAAACGATCCGCCAGTTGCTGTTCTCGAATAGGTTCTCCAGGTTTGATCTCGCCGAACTGAATCTGGTCGACGATCAGTGCTGCAATCTGTTCCGGCAGTGCGGCGGTTACAGGCGTAACCCATCCTGAAAGATCGACTGCGCGAAGCAGGTACTTCCGCGAGACGTCTCCAAACGCTCCGGTCATGCCGTGAGACTCGACTCGATCTGCCCAAAACGTCCTGGCGCCACAATCGCGATCTGGATCGCGGCGAGGCTCAGCAATTCGCTGAGGCGGCGGTTGCCACTGATCTTGCCGAGCATTTCGAGCCGCGCCTTGACGGCGGCAAACCGCGCAAACATTCTATGTGGTTCTGGTTGCGCCGCGCCATAGATCGGAATGTCTCCGTGACGCCGTCGGATTTCGTCAAGCATCAGAGAATAGAGCCGGAACCAGACCGCCATGACCTGGTCAGGCTGAAACTCCGTGGTTCCGACTACGCGGGCCCCGCGCCGCGAAGACAGGCGAACGACGCCAAACCACTCAAGGAAATGCAAGACTTCCCGCGCCGTTGAATAGCTACAGTGGTAACGCTCAGTCACTTCGCGCTCTGTGAGTCGCTGATCGCTGGCCAAAACACCATCAACGATCAGGCCCTCCAGATCGCGAGCGATATCTGCGGGTGCCGGACTATGCGTGACGTTTTCTGCGACTGCGTCGCTCACTGAGGTTTTTCCGACTTGCCAACACAGAGTTTCATTGCTTCCCGCCGGTACATCCCGGCGAGAGCGACTTCAAGATGCCCTTCCTCCCTCCCGTCCCGTCCAATTGCCGACGAGACGGCTTGGGCGACGGATAGGCTACCAGCGATACCTGAGTTGCACGCCCCAATTGCGGGGCGTATTGAGCCGCTCCGTGGTGGAGCTGTTGAAGATACTGAACTCTTCATTCGTGGCGTTGGTAACGAAAAGCGAAACCTGCACATCCTTGATATCGACACCGACGCGGCCGTTGATCAGAGACATGTCGGCAAGATCGTAGTTGGGCGTCGTGAGGCCGGGCCGGATCAGTTCCTGGCGGCCGCCCCACTGGCCGCTCCAGTTTACGTTGAAGAACAGCCGGGTGTCGCCGATGAAGGGGCGGTTGTAGTTGACATCGGCGCCGGCGATCCAGTCAGGGACCTGCGGTAGATCTCGGCCCTTGTAGACGCCGTCGGTGACCTCGCCAGATTGCCGGGAAACGCTGCCGCTCAAACGCAACTGACCGTCGAACAGAGTGAATCGGCCCACCGCTTCTGCCTCAACACCCTGGCTTTCGGCCTGGCCGGCGTTGATGAGGAAGGCGACCGCCAGGGTCGGGCAGGCGGGAAGTGAAATGGCGCACCCGTTGTCCGTCTGGACGATCAGGTTTTCTGTTTCGGTCTTATAGGCCGCGAGACCCACAAAAATGGACGGCGTAATATTGCCCTTTAGTCCGACCTCGTAAGTCTTGGACGTTTCATCGTCATACGACGATGTAACTGGATTGGGCGCCGTAGCCAGACCGAGGTTGGTGTTGAAGCCGCCGGAGCGATAGCTCGTTCCGACCTTACCGTAGGCTAACAACCCCACAGGCGTCCGCCACGAACCAATGATGTTGTAGGAGGTATTCGTCGGGGCGATCTGGTCGTCCACTATGAATGCTGGCCCTCCTGCGGGAAGACCTGTTCCCGCGTCGTAGCGCCGAGCGTGGACGGCCTTTTCGTCTGACGTGAAGCGGGCTTCGCCGGTCAAGTTGATCGTGTCGGTGATATCGAACCCGAGCGAGCCATAGACTGCCGATGACTGGTAGGTCAGCTTGACAGGCGAGCGGGTCCCGAGGGAGGGGTTGAACAAGGTGGGTGTTCGCCGGGCGATTGAGGAGCTGAGGCTCGTTAGGTCGAAGATTTCGGCGCCAACCAGCCAGTCGAGCCGGCCGTCAAAGCCCCCGCCTGCCAAGTGCAGGTCGGTTGTGCGGAGCTCGGTGGTGTCGTTGATGATTGAAGCTTGGCCAGTATCAATCGTGGTGGTGATGATGCCGGCGGTGCGGTTGGCGAGGTATTCAGCCTGGTTGGTCCCGTCAGGGTCGAACTGATAAAAGGACGACCGGCGCCGGCTCGAACTCGTCAGGCTCAAGGTGGCCCAGTCGAACCGGTAGTCCAGACTGAAGATGCCGCCGTCGAGGGTTTGCGTGGCCGCAGGCGGAAGGCTCCAAGTGTAGTCGTACTTCGGCTGGCTGAAGCCGAATGGGAAGCCGGGTCCCGGCGCAATGACGACCCGATAGGTGATCGCCGGGATGTCTCCATCGGAGTGTTCCAGCAGCAGGTTTACGTCGGCCCGCTCACCGCGAAAGCGTAGTTGCCCCCGAAGTCCCGTGCTCTCCTGGCGATCAAAGTACACGTCGTTGATAGAGTTGTAGAAAAAGCCCTTCTCCTGATCGACGGAGTCGATGCCGATCCGGAAGGCGATCCCGTCGGAGACCATGACGTTGGCAACGGCCTGGAACTGCGTGCCCTCGGTTTCGCTTGCGTAGCGAAGGTCAATCCAGCCAGTGTTTTCGAAATCGGGCCTGGCGGACACGACGTTGGCCGCCCCGCCAACTGCGTTGCGACCGTACAGGGCGCCCTGGGTGCCTCGCAGGATCTCTACGCGCCCGAGATCGAACAGATCCAGACGCGTAAAGCTGCGTCCGCCCACCGCGCCGCCGCCGATGTATGCGCCGTTGCGGTAGAGCCCGACGCTCGGGTCTGAAGCGGTTGCGCGGGCGGTTGGCGAGGCGCGGATAGAAATCTCCGAGTTCACTGGCGAACTCGTGTTGAAGAATCGGACGCTCGGCTGGCCGGCCAGCAGATCAAGCGCCGAGGTGGCTCCGCCCCTGTCAGCCAGCGTGGCGGCGTCGATCACCGACGCGGCGACCGGTACATCCGCCAGCTTTTCCTCGCGACGACGGGCGGTCACCACGACTTCGCCGACGCTGACAGACGGTGTGGACGGGGCCGGCGCGGACTGCGCGGACTGCGCCATGGCGATCGCCGGAGTCCCCAAAAGTGCGAAAAGCGAGACGCAAGAGCAAAGCTGACGGCGCATGTTCGTTCTTCTCCCCAAAATGCGCGTTGTAGCCCCGCGCCTGTTAGTTCGTCAGATTGTCAATAATCGACGACAAGTCAACCGGGGTGTCTCAATTGGGGAGGAGATTCGGGGCCGGATCAGTCGCGCAGCGCCGCATAGACCAAGGGGCGCAACGTATCGCGCAGCTTCACCACCCCCGAGGGCAGGAGCTGTGTCATCACCACGACCGACAGCTCACGCCCGGGAGTCGCCCAGAACGTCGTGCTGGCCGCGCCGCCCCAGCTGTATTCACCAATCGATCCGGGGCCGGCCGAGTCATCCAACGCTACGACGCCGCCAAGCGCCTGACCCAATCCGGCGCCCGAGCCGCCCAAACCGAATGGGGCGAACTTCTTCAGCCCCGCAGCTACATGGTCCTGGGGTCCGAAGGGCTTGGTCATAAGCGCCGCCGATTCCGGTTTCAGCACGCGCGCGCCACCGATCGCGCCGCCGCTGGTCAACATGGTCGCGAAGCGGCTGTAGTCTGACAAAGTCGAAATCAGACCCGCGCTGCCGGACTCGATCGCTGGTGGCTTCAACGCCGCGGACATGGCGCCAGCTTCGGCCAGAATCGTTGCGCCGCCCACCTGCGTGTATAGATCCGCCATCCGCCTGCCCTGGCCGCTTGCCACGGAAAAGCCAGTGTCCTTCATGGCGAGCGGCTGAAAAATCCGGCGCCGAAGATAAGTTCCAAAAGGCTCGCCCGCCGCGCGTTCGACTACCAAGCCAGCAATATCGTGGGAGAATCCGTAGAGCCATCCGTCGCCAGGCTGGAATTCCAGCGGAATGGCCGCAAGGCGCTTTGCAAAGCCGCTCAGTCCTCCAATCTCAGATTTGTACATCCAGCTACCGGCGCCCAGGCCCGCCTTACGATAGGCGGCGGCGACAGGACCACCTGACCAGCTGCTGGCAATTCCGGAGCAGTGGGTCAGCAGATGGGCGACTGTCATGGTGCGCGCCGGCTCGGTTGCGGAGAGCGATCCCTTGGCAACGGACAGATTGGCGAACTCGGGCACGAGGTCGGCCACCGGTGTGTCCAGGGTCAGTTTGCCTTCCTCGCACAGAGCGACGACGCCACAGGCCGTGACCGGTTTGGTCATAGAGAATACACGGTAGAGCGTATCGGGTCCGACCCGACTCCGGCCGGAATAGTAGCCCTCGAACATAGTCTCGCCTCGACGGGCGATGCGGATCGCGACGCTTGGCAGTCGGTTCTGAGCGACCAGGGCCGCGAGCGCGTCTTCAACCGGCTTGAAACGCTTATCAGCGGTCTTCGCCCAGGCCACACCGCCGGAGGCGGCTGCGGTTATTCCTGCGAGGATTGCACGTCTCGTGGTCATGTTGTGGCGCTCGACTGATCCTATCAAAGTAGCAATGGTGCAGGGCTGTCCAAAATTGTCAATTATCGACCTTCCTGTGCCGCGAGCCGATAGGCAGCGTGGCATGGCGTCTTTGTCGCGAGCTCGGAGCATCGACCCCCGGCGCTCCCCGCTGCGTCAGCGGATCATTGAAAACATGACCGTCCGCCAGTTCCGCGAGAAGGCCCCGCGGGACATTGCTGCGCTTGGTCGCCGATTCGCCCGGCTTCTGAGCCGTTCGCACGACCAAGCATCGCCCGAGAACCTGAGACAATACCGGCTGCACCTGGCGTGAGAGGGCGCGTCGCCGGCCATTATGAACGGCGCTGTCCCGGTCCTTCTTCAAGTTCACTTTGGCGCGCTGGTTCTACGACGGGAGATCCGTCAATCGAACGCAAGCTTGTCTCCACCATCTGTACTCGAGACGGGCGCGAAGGTTTGAAGTTCATGAGGCTGCTGTCGTCCAAGCGTCGCCGTTTTCCAGATCGGGTATTATCCGGCAGGCGAGCCGGCTCCACTCCGCTTCACTCTGGGCCTCCGCGACCTCAAGGAGATGCCTAGGGGCATTGCGCTTCCAAACAGGTGTCGGGTCGGGGGCCACCTTGGCGGAGGGAATAACAGCCGACGGCCCATGCGCCGCAACAACAGGTCGAAGACATGGCCGCACCGACCAGCCGTGACAGAACTCTCAGATCAACCTTGCCAATGAGGTGCCGTGCAGACATGTCGGCGGTCATGACGGGAAGCCTGACGATGATTCCGACGTTGCTGCTGTGCGGGGCGCGTCCGACCGGTTGGCCAGGCGAGGCTTGTTCCTGCTCGGCACCCTTCTCTCCGGCATCTGGGCTAGGGCGGTGTGCCCGCTGCTGGAGAGCGGCCTGGTTCCGGCGATTTTCGCGGCTATCGCGGTTCAGCTGGTTCTGGTCAGCATGATGTACGGTCCCCAGGCGGCGCTGTTCGCCGAGATCTTCCCGAAGTCCGTGCGCTACTCGGGCGCGTCTCTCGGCTACCGGATCGGGGCGGTCGTCGGCGGAGGCGTAGCGCCGATTGTCGCCAAGGCCCTGTTCGCCCGCTACCAGTCGAGCCTGCCCATCGCGATCTATCTAGCGGCGACCTGTGTGGTCTCGTTCCTCAGCGTCGTGCTGCTCAGCCGTCGGATGCTCCAGCCGCCTGAGCGGGGACCTAGGTTCAATTGAAGGAGAATCCGGCGATGATCGACACAGACAGACGAGCCTTTCTTGGCGCGGGGGCGCTTCTCTCCATGGGTGCGGCGGCGTCAGGATCATCTGCTTCCGCCGCCGGGCGCGCCGCGGAGTTGATCGAGGCGGACCTGCTCCGGTACGCACGGTTTGGAAACAAGCGCGCCGGCGGACCCGGCGACACCGCTTGCGGCGACTGGCTGGCGGGCGAGCTGGAGAAGGCCGGCTACGCCGTGCAGCGCCAGTCCTTCGCCACGCCCTATTTCGAGGTGCGCCGCGCCGATCTGGCGATGGGCGGGGACAGCGTGCCGGTCTACCCGCAGCCGATCGTGACGCCGACCGGGGCCGACGGCGTTTCCGGCCCTCTGGTGAGAGTGGATTCCGCCGGCCGGTTCGCCGGCTCGCTCGACGGCGCTGTCGCCCTGGTCGATCTCGCCCACTCGCGCTGGTCGTCGATGCTTTCGCCCGGCGCCCGTAATCCTGTCGAGACGGCGTTCGCCGCGGGGGCCAAGGCCGTCGTCGCGATCACCAACGGGCCGACGGGCAAGGTGATCGCCCTCAACGCCGATGGCCGCGGACCGATGTTCAAGGGACCTGTCGCGCTGCTCGCGCCCGAAAGCGCGGACCGCTTCCTGGAAGGCGCGATCAGTCGGCGGCAGGCGCGGCTGACCATCGACGGAGAGGGCGGACAGCGCCCGGCGTTCAACTTCGTTGGCCGTATTGATCGCGGCAAGGGGCGCTGGCTGGCCATCTCGACGCCCCGCTCAGGCTGGTTCGACTGCGCCGCCGAGCGCGGTCCGGGCGTCGCGGTCTGGCTGAATCTCGCCCGCTGGGCGGCGACGGCTCTTCCGGACCACGACCTCGCCTTCGTCTGCAACACGGGCCACGAGTACGAGTACCTGGGCGCCGCGGAAGCGATGAAGGCGATCGCTCCGCCGCCCGCCGCGACCCGCTTCTGGCTACATCTCGGCGCCAATGTCGCAGCGCGGGACTGGCATGAGACGCCAAGGCAGCCGACGCCGCTCCCCAGCGTCGACAGTCAGCGGTTCCTGTCAGTGTCGCCCACGCTCCTGCCGGTGGCGCGCAAGGTGTTCGCCGGGCAGCTCGGATACGAGCAGCCGGTCTCGAGCGATGTCCTGACCGCCGGCGAACTCGTCGAGGTGATCAAGGCCGGCTATGCCCCCGCAGCCGGGGTCTTCGGCATCCACCGCTACCACCACGTCGCCGAGGACGATGAGCGCTGCCTCAATCCGGCGGCGACCGTACTGGCGGCCGATGCGTTCCGCAGGCTGGTCCTGGAGGTCCTTGCCGCGTCGGCCTAGCCACCAGGCACCATCGACAACGGCGTCTTGGTCAATATGGCGCAATGCCTTCCTGTCGGCGCCGACCTCCCCTGGACTAACGTCGCGTCTCCATAGCGAGGTCGCGCCAATGGCAGCATTGGGCATTGAAGCCAGTGTCCTCTCTTGATGCTGTGGACGGCTCCCCGCCCAGCGCCCGCTCCATCAGCGCCTTCTTCAACTGCCGGAACAGGCCGGCGTCGCCCATCAGCTCCTCGGGGCTCGAAACCCCGGCCAGCAGCTCGTCCAAAAGCTCAGGCTTGATCGTGCTCGTCATCGTGGAAGCCCTTCCTCTCAAGAATGGGACCCACAGCTCCGCTTACACAAATGATCTGACACCCGCCATAGCCCATCCAGCCTGACTGCGGTCCTCACCGGGTGGATAGGCCAAATCCAGCCATGTCGCCTCACATCGCGACCGGCGTCTGGATGCTCCTAAATTTCTTCGGCCAATCAGCGATCAGCTGGGCTTCCGGCTCCTGTCGTTGCGAGCGGGAGTGGCGGGGTGGCGATGTCCAGTTCAGCGGTCAGGATCGCGCCGCCGTCACGATCGTCGTCACCAAGGTGCGGGGCGCCAATGCAGCGACGGTGAACGCGCAGGTTCTCAAGCGTATAACCTCCTTGCGCGGGCCGCTGATTCCTTCCGATGTTCACGTCGAGACCACGCGGGATGCGGGCAAGACGGCCACGGAGCGGGTCTCCGACCTGCTGCTGCACATGCTCCTGGCCACCGGCATCGTGGTGGTGTTGGTCGCGGTGGCCCTGGGCTGGCGCGAGGCGCTGATTGTTGCGGTAGTGATCCCCGTCACCCTGGCGTTGGTGCCCTTAGTCTACAACCTGACCGGATTCACCCTGAATCGCATCACCCTCGCGGCGATGATCTTCGCCATCGGCATCCTCGTGGACGACGCCATCGTCATCATCGAGAATATTCACCGGCGATTTGAATCGGGCGGCGAACGAAGCGTGCAGGCCGCCCTGCTCGCGGTCAACGAGGTGGGCAACCCCACCATACTGGCCACCCTTACGGTCATCGCCGCCCTGCTTCCAGCCGCGTTCGTCAGCGGCATGGTGGGGCAGTACCTGCGCCCGCTGCCCATCGGCGCCTCCATCGCCATGCTCTATTCCCTGGTGGTGGCCCTGACCGTCACGCCCTACCTTGCCTACCGGATGTTGCGTGGCAAGCACCTTGCCCGGACGGACACCCTTGGCGGAAAGCCGACCTGGGGCACGCTGCTTGGCGCCTGGTACCAGAAGGGCGTGGGGTCCTTCCTCGACCGGCCCAAGCGCCGCTGGCTGTTGTACGCCGGCGTCGTGCTGGCGCTCACTGCGGCCATAGGACTGGTGGCGGTGGGCGGGGCACGCGTGAAGCTGCTGCCCAACACCGACGTCGATGAGATGGCGGTGATCATCGACCTGCCGGCCGGGGCGTCACTGGAAACCACGGCCCAAGCCGCCTCCGACATGACCGCCTACCTGCGTACCGTCGCCGAGGTGAAGGGCTATCAGACCTATGTCGGCGTCGCAGGCCCGGCCACATTCCAGGGGCTGGCGCGCCACTACACGCTTCGGTCCGGCTCCCACCAGGCCGAAATCCAAATCCAGCTTGTTCCTGCCTCCGAGCGAAAGCGCCGAAGCCATGACTTGGCTCTGGATGTTCGCCCTGAGCTGCAGCGGGCGCTGACGCCCTATGGGGCGACCTTCACCGTGGCGGAAGCGCCGCCAGGCCCCCCTGTTCAGGCCACGCTGGTGGCAGAGGTCTACGGGCCAGACCCCGCAGGCCGTCTCGACCTGGCCCGGCAGGTGCGGCGGGCGTTCGCGCAGACGGCAGGCGTTACGGATGTCGATTGGTCCGCTAAGCCAGGCACGCCTCGCGTGCGGATCGAAGTCGATCCCCAGAAAGCCGCACTGAATGGGGTCACGCCCCAGGAGGTCGCGCAGACGGTGGGCACGGAGGTCGCGGGAGAGCGCGCCGCAGAGGCGCGGCTGCCAGACGAGCGCGAACCGGTCCCGGTCACCGTGCGGCTCCCGCTGAGCGATCGCGGCCGCGTCGAGGATCTCGCCTCGCTCTCGGTCACCAACGCTGCGGGCAAGTCTGTCCCCCTGACGGATGTGGCGCGGCTGGAGCGTGATCGGATGGAGGCGCCGATCTATCGCAAGGACCTACTGCCAGTGATCTTCGTTACGGGGGAGACTGTGGGGCCGCGCATGGCGCCGCTCTACGCCGCTCTCGATCTGAATTCTCCGATCAGGCGGCTCGTCACCCTCGACGGGGTTCACCCCCGCATTGCTTGGACGGGAGCCCCCGCCGACACCGCGCGCTACGCCGTGGCCTGGGCGGGCGAATGGACCACCACCTATGAACTATTCCGCGACCTCGGCGTCGCCTTCCTGGGCGCCCTGGTCTTCATCTACCTCCTCCTCGTGGGGTGGTTCCGGTCATTCCTCGTCCCGCTGGTCATCATGACGCCGATCCCGCTGACCCTCATTGGCGTGCTCCCCGCCCACGCCCTGGTTGGCATGTTCCTTTCGGGCACGGGGATGATCGGCCTGATCGCCCTGGCCGGAATCCTGGCGCGCAATTCGATCCTCCTGATCGATTTCGCCAACGCCCGCGTGGAGGCCGGCGCTTCCCTGCGGGACGCCGTTCTGGAGGCCGGCGAGGTGCGGGCACGGCCAATCCTGCTTACGGCCGCGACGGTGATCTTGGGGGATGGCGTGCTGCTCTTTGATCCGCTTCTTGAAGGGCTTGGGCTGACGCTCATGAGCGGGGCGTTGATCGCCACCTTGCTCACCCTCCTGCTCGTGCCGGTCCTGTACCACCACCTGCTGTCGGCTTCCGCGCGGGGGACGGCCTGGCTGCAAGCCATCAGGGCGAATCGACGCGAATGAGCGAGACTTTCTATGTGCAATTCCTTGATCAAGGCTCGGACTTCTGGATTCAAGCAAAGCCGAATGTGCTCTAACGTTGAACCGGAGTAGGCAGTCAGTGGCAGAGGCAACGTTTTCGATGACGATCCAGAGGAGGGGAGGGGCCACCGTCAGCTGGGACGACTGAACTGTCAGTACCGTCGGGGCAGCGCCGCCAGACCACGAGGGTCCGCGCGGCGCATCAGGCGCTCGATCAGGGCGCGGCCGACCCGTCGGCCACGACCACGCAGCACGGCTTGAACTCCGGAGGGGCCATAAGTCCCGCTGCCCTCGGCATGGATCAGCCGGATGTCGTCCATGAGCGGGCGGTTGGCCACTGATCGCGACTCATCGGGCCGCGTCCGCCAAGCGTAGTAGCCGCTGGCCGACAGCCCAAGGACCGCGCAAATCACCTGAACCGGCCAGACCTTGCGGTGCCCATCGACGAACCCGAACTTCATCCGGAGGCCGGCGAAACCAACATGGGCGCGGCCTTTTTAGGATGTCGCGCTCCATACGAAGCTGACCATCCTCGCGCCGCAGACGGGCCACGACCCCCGCTTGAGCGCTTCCGGGAAAACCCGGCGCTTCCCAACTCCCATCAGGCACTCCTCTCCAGCTCCAAAAAGCTAGCATGGATTTCCACTGAAACGAGGGAGGATCACTAGTGTTGCCCGGCCGGCAACCGAAGGACTAGGCCATCTAGATCATCGGTAATCACGATTTGGCAGGCCAAGCGACTGCTGTCGCGGCAATCTTCGACGAACTGGAGCAGACTCTCCTCAGCGCTTTCTGGCGGGGCGGTGCCGATTTTCTTTATCCAGCGCTCGTCAAAATAGACGTGACAAGTCGCGCAGGCGCAGACACCCCCGCAATCGCCGTCCAAGTTTGGAACATTGTTGTTCAATGCGGCGTCCCTGGCGGACGTTCCACTCTTGACCGTCACGATGTGTTCCCGGCCGTCGGCCTCGATATACGTCACCGTGGGCATTTTGTACTCGTTCGTTGCTTAGATGCGATTGGAACGCTTTTAGGCGTGAAGTTTGACGGGCAAATACGTGAAACCGCGGATCAAGTTGGACAGCGATCGCTCAGGCTCGCCGACGACTTCCACTCTGCTGAACCGCTTGAGGATCTCTTCCCAGATGATCCGCAGCTGCATCTCCGCGAGGCGGTTGCCAACGCAGCGATGGATCCCGAAGCCGAACGAGAGATGCTGGCGCGGATTGAGGCGGTCGATGATGAATTCGTCCGGTCGATCGATCACGTCTTCATCGCGATTGCCCGACAGGTACCACATCACGACCTTGTCGCCCTTGGCGATCTGCTTTCCGCCAATCTCGGCGTCGGCGAGCGCCGTGCGTCGCATATGGGTAAGCGGTGTCTGCCAGCGAATGATTTCGGGGATCATTTTCGGGAGCAAGCCGGGGTCGGCCATCAGCTTGCGATACTCGTCTGGGTTCTGATTGAGCGCCAGGACGCCGCCGCTGATCGAGTTTCGCGTCGTGTCGTTGCCGCCAACGATCAAGAGCATGAGATTGCCGAGAAACTCCATGAAGGGCATGTCGCGGGTCGTGGGAGAGTGCGCCAGCATCGAGATCAGGTCCGGTTTGGGCTCACTATTTATCCGCTGGTCCCATAAGCCTTTGAAATAATAGGCGCACTCCATGAGTTCATCTCTTCTCTGGTCGAAGGACGAAATCAGGCCCGTTTCCGGTGTCGCGGTCGCCACGTCCGACCATCGGGTAAGCTTTCGCCGCTCTTCCCATGGAAAATCGAACAGCGTTGCGAGCGTCATGGTCGTGAGCTCAATGGACACTTTATCGACCAGGTCGAACTCTTCACCGACGGGGAGAGAGTCGAGGATCAATCCCGCCCGCTCCCGGATGATCGGTTCGAGGAGCGTGAGATTGGCCGGCGCCACGATCGGACTGACGACCTTCCTTTGCGCGTCATGCTTGGGCGGGTCCATGGCGATGAACATCTCAAGTTCAAGCGCGCCCTCGCCGCCCTGCATGTCCTGAATGGCTATGCCGCCAAGCTTGGCTTCGGAGGAGAACGTCTTGTGATCCGTATCCACACGCATGATGTCGTTGAACTTGGTCACCGACCAGTAGGGACCGTAGCGGCTGGTGGCGCAATAATGCACCGGATCCTCGCGCCTAAGCCGGGCGAAGTGCTCCCCAACGACATCCTGTTGGAACAGGATGGGATCGCTCACGTCGAGCTGGTCGAGAGGGATCTCGTGCGGGGCATCCACTAGGTCGGCGAGCGTCATGAGCCAGTTCCTCGATCCACGAAACGACGGCCGCGTGGCCAATGCGCGGCACGGGACGATCCGTCGTGGTGCGTGAATTGTCAATAGTAACTATGTGTTCTATCAATTAAAGTCTCGATTGGGTGACGGTCCGACCTGTGACACAAGCTGAGCTCCGGGAGCTTCGGCGGACATCTGCGAGGTCGGGCATTGAATCTTGCTAACGAAGGGCGGCGGGCGCGGCTCTCCCCGGAAACGCGGCGGTCGCAGCTCCTTGTGTGCTCAATCGCGGTGTTCGCGGAACATGGCATCGCAAGAGCGACTCATTCCCAAGTCGCCGAGAAAGCCGGCGTGTCCGTGGCCGCTGTGTATTCCTACTTTCGCACCCGCGGGGACTTGGTCTCCGCGACATTGGTCGAAGTGGCGCGCTATCTCCGCGAAATCCTCGAGGGCACGCTTGAGAAGGGCCTGCCCCCCTTCGACGCGCTCATCGATCTCGGTCGCGCCTTTGCCCTGGGCGCGCAAGCCAACCCTGATGTGATCAGGGTCTGGCTGGACTGGAGCACGGGAGTCGGCTTGGAATCGTGGCCGACGTACCTGCAAGCTCTCGATCAATTCCAGCGCGCCGCCGAGCAAATCCTGATCGACGGAAAGCGGCAGGGAGTTGTCCCGGACTGCCTGAATGTCAAGGCCGCCGCCCGCATCTGCCTAAGCGGCGGCCACGCCGTGGCTCTCATGCAATTGACCGCTGATTCATCTTCGGAAGACCTCGAAATATTCATCGATCAACTCGTGCGCGGAGCGATGGGGATCGCCGCCGACGCGATAATCGCGTGACATCTGATCGCCACTTGGTTCGCCCCGAACCGCCTCAAGTTGTAAGGGGCGATCAAAGCCCTAGGACGGCTTTCGAAATGACATTCCGCTGAATCTCGTTTGAGCCGCCATAGATGGAGGCCGCTCGGCCAAAATTGTAGGAACTGGTGACGGCGACAGCGTAGTCGGGCCCGACTGGATGCTCGTTGGCGGTCCCAAGCAACTGGGCCATTTGAAATGGCGCGGCGTAGTGGGCGACGGCCTCGACCGCGAGTTCCGAAAGTGTCTGTTGGACCTCGGTGCCCAGAATTTTGAGGATGGACGAAGAGGGACCGGCCATCCGGCCGGCCGCTTCGTCGGCCAGGATTCTCAGGTTTGTGTACTCCAGCGAAGAAAGTTTGATCTCAAGCTCGGCGACCTTGTGGCGGAACGACGGGTCATCATAGAGGGGAGCGCCGTCTTGGCCGCCCTCCCTGCGGGCGATCTCCTTCAGCGTCGCGACCTTCTTTCGGGACTCGGCGACGCCGGCGATGCCGGTTCGCTCGTTGACCAGGAGAAATTTCGCATAGGTCCAGCCCTTGTTTTCCTCGCCGATCCTGTTTGCGACAGGCACCTTGACGTCGGTGAAGAAGACCTCGTTCAGGTGGTGCAGGCCGTCGATGGAAATAATTGGCCTGGCGCGAATGCCCGGAGTCTTCATGTCGATAAGTAGAAAGGAGATGCCTTCCTGCGGCTTGCCAGCTTCGCTCGTGCGAACAAGGCAGAATATCCAGTCCGCTTCATGCGCGTAGGATGTCCAGATCTTCTGTCCGTTGACGATGTAGTGGTCGTCCTGCCTGATGGCCCGCGTCTTGAGAGACGCCAGGTCAGAGCCCGAACCTGGCTCTGAATAGCCTTGGCACCACCAGACTTCGCCCGACAGAATTCCCGGCAGGTGCCGCGCCTTCTGTTCATCGTTGCCGAAGGTGTAGATGACCGGCCCGACCATCGACAATCCAAACGGGGAGAGCCGGGGGGCGTTGGCCAGCGCCATTTCCTCGTTGAAGATGTACTTTTGCATCGGCGTCCAACCCGTTCCGCCGTAACCCATTGGCCAATTGACGGCGATCCAGCCCTGCCGGTGAAGCGCCTTATGCCAGACTGACAACACGTTTCGCGATGCGGCCGCGCCGACCGTTATGCGTTCCGAGAGATCGCGTGTCAGATTTTTCGCCAGAAAGGCGCGAACTTCCTGTTTGAAGGTCTGGTCTTCCAGGGAAAGCTCAACTTGCATCTAATCCTCCTCCGGCGGTGGTCCGAGGCGCAACACCGCTCTGCGCCGCGGGGTGTCATAATTGCCCGGGGTCCTGTGACGAGAGACGGTAATGGCAGATATGTGTTTTCGACCGCATCATATCTGTTATGCATGGATCTCTGGGTTGGGCTACGAAATTCGCCACTGCCGCTGCTTTAGCACGCATGGCGGCAGGCTTTCGTGATCCAAGATTCCAGAGACGGGTCAAGCCTCGGCCCGCTGTACCGTGACCGTCGAGGCTACTGAGTTTGGGGGCAGGGCGTGAGCATTCGGGACAAGGCCTACGTCGCGGGAATCTATGAGCATCCTTGCAGGACCGCGGCGACCAAGACGCTGGCGCAGCTGCACGCAGAGATCGCGCAGGGGGCGCTCGCCGACGCCGGGCTGAGCATGAACGACGTGGACGCCTACTTCTGCGCCGGCGACGCGCCCGGCTTGGGCCCGCTCAACATGATCGAATACCTTGGCCTGCAGAACATACGGCACATGGACAGCACCGAGACCGGCGGCTCATCCTATCTGGTCCATGTCAATCATGCGGCGCAGGCGATCACGGCCGGCCATTGCAATATCGCGCTCATCACCCTGGCGGGCCGTCCCCTGGCGGACGCAAAGGAGGGGAAGTCAGGCCGGTTCCACAATGCGGAAGCGCCGGATTTTCCGTTTGAGGCGCCGATCGGAGCGGGCAAGCGAGGCTGCTAGAGATCACCCAAACCATCATTGCCGAAACGCGCGAAGTGCGCGCCAAATGACTAGGGGGCGCTAGGAGGAGTGTGTCACCAAAAGCGCACCATTGCGCCACCAACTAGCCTCTCATCTCGTAGTCATCGCTAGGCGTAGTAGGCCACGGAAGAACGGCAGCGTCCGCCAAGCTGGTGCTTCGTCGGGCTCGCAGAGACGGAGGTCCGGAAAGCGTTGGAAGAGCCGCTGGATCGCGACCTGCGCCTCCAGGCGAGCCAACGGCGCACCAATGCAGATGTGGGCGCCGCCGCCGAAGGCTACGTGCGGACGGTGCTTTCGGCTGACGTCGAAGCGGTGCGGATCAGGAAACGCCTCAGGGTCACGGTTCGCGCCGCGCAGCGACATCAGAAGCGACTGGCTGGCCCTGATCGGGCAGCCGTCCACTTCCATATCTCGCGACGCGATTCGACTAGTGATATCGACCGGGGGCTCGTATCGGAGCGTTTCCTCGACGACAGAATTGATGATGCTGGGGTCAGCCCGGAGCTTGGCCAATTCCGTGGGGTGGGTAACCAGCAACCGTACAGCATTGCCGATGAGGTCGGTCGTCGTAAGATTCCCGCCAACCAAAAGCGCTGACAGGTTGATGCGCAGTTCGGTATCGCTGACCGGCAGACCCCCAGCCTGAAGCTGGACCATGTCGCTGAACAGGTCGTCCCGCGGGCTGACCCTGCGTTCGGCGAGGGTTTCGGTGAAATAGGCGGTAAGCGCGTCCCTCGCACGTTCCATATGAGCCGTCTGGGAAGCGTCCCGGAACGGGTTGAGGCTTTGGACAACGCCTTCCGACCAGTCCCGAAACTCCGCGAGCCTGTCATGATCGACCCCCAGGATGAGGGCGATAACATCGATGGGGATAGGCACGCAAAAAGCGTCCATCAGGTCGAAAGTCGACTTTCCCACCAGACGGTCAAGGGCCTCATCAACAATGCGCTCCACATCTGCTCGGCTCTTGGCGACCCGCGCGTAGAGCGCCTGAGAGAGTGGTCGGCGAATACGGGAATGGTCTGGATCGTCCAGCATAAGGATGCTGGTTGTTTCGCTGCGGGGAACGCCATCGGCCGCCCCTTCCGTCAGCCGCCGCTGGAACACCGCCGCTTCCTCAGCGCGCAGCGGATCGCGCCACATCGCTAGATCGGATACTGTCGCACGAACGTCGGCATATCGGGTCAGAATGAACGAGCCGGCCGCCTCCTCTCGATAGACTGGACAGCGTGTCCGAAGGTCGTCGAGCACCGCATGCGGATTCTCACGGAACTTCGGATCCAAGGGTGTCAACGCGAAGATCTTCGGCAATGCGTTAAAGGCCATCGGTTTGCGCCTCCAAGTCCATTCGTTCGAGGAATTCAACGACGGCGTCCAGGAAAGCATCGTTGCGATCGCCCGCGACCATATGCGCGGCGCCGGCTACGTCGGTAAACTTGGCATTGGGCAGCTGGCTGACGAAGCCTTCGGCGGCTTCGCGCGACACCAGTTCGCTCAGCCGCCCGCGAATGAGATGCACCGGCAAGGTCAAACCGACAAAGCGACTCTCGAACAGGCCCGCGTCCCGCACGGATCGCTCCCGGTGCACTCCAGTGACAAAGCTGGGATCCCAATGCCACCGGTACCGGCCATCCTCGCCAAGACGCAGATTCTTGGCCAGTCCAGACAGGTCCGAAGGTCTGGGGCGGTGCGGTAGATAGGCCGCTATCACGTCGGCCGCCTCCTCAAGGCTCGCGAAGCCCTGGCCGACATGGGCGGACATAAACCCCATCACCCTGGCGGCGCCGGCGGCGTCCATGTTTGGCACAATATCGACCAACGTGATCGAACCAAAGGTTCCGGGCGCAATCTCGGCTTCGGCAAACAAACCAGCGAGACCCCCGAGCGAGGCGCCGATCAGGGCCGGGGAGCCGCCGATGTCACGCGCCACGGCTACCATATCATCGGCGAACCGTGCGATCTGATAGTCGCCGCCGGGCGACCACCCGCTCTCGCCGTGGCCGCGTAGGTCGAGTGCGATGGCTTGCCACCCCCGATCCGCCAGCGCCGCGGCGGTCTTGGCCCACGCGTGCCGGGTCTGGCCGCCACCATGCGCCAGGATCACGACGCCGCGCGTCGACCGACCGTAGCGGTCGGCGACAAGGTCGAGGCCGTCTGTGGTTCTGAAGACGGCGCGGTTCGGTTCAATCATTGGCATTTCTCACTGTGACAATAGCCTGAGATGGATTCGCGCGGACCGGGACATTGGCGCTTGCGGCTCGCGAACACCAGATTGACGTTTCACGCTTTACGTCGATTGCCTCGCCATCGTAGCATCGGGATGACATAAGAAAACACATATGTGTTTTGGAGGCTGTATGGACGAGGTCGTCAATTTCGAGCGGCGCGGATATGTCGGGCTCATCACGCTGAATCGACCGGAAGCAAGAAACGCCATCTCTCCAGAGATGCTGGTTCGACTGGCCGACACCTGGACCTTAGTGCGGGACGACCCCGACGTTCGTGTCGCTGTTGTCACCGGCGCCGGTGACAAGGCTTTCTGTTCCGGAGCTGATCTAGGGCAGTTCATTCCATTGATGAGTCGCGCGCGGCCGCCCGAAGATGAGTGGGATCAACGGCTGCTGGCGGACAGTGAAATGCTGGGAAGGGGCCTTCTTCGGACCTTCGATGTGGTCAAGCCTGTCATTGCGGCGATCAACGGTCACGCGATCGCCGGGGGCATGGAACTGGCCCAGGGGACGGATTTGCGGGTCGCGTCCGAATCCGCCAAGCTTGGGGTGCAGGAAGTCAAGTGGGCGATCTTCCCGGGCGGCGGTTCGACGGTGAGACTGCCCCGGCAGATACCCTATGCCCGGGCCATGGAGCTGCTGCTCACCGGCGATCTCATTACCGCCGCCGAAGCGCTCGAGTTGGGGTTCCTCAATCGCGTGGTGCCCCAAGCCGACGTGCTGCCCACAGCCCTTGATCTGGCTGAACGCATCGCCGCCAACGGACCGATCGCGGTACAGGCCATCCGGCGGTCGGCGCGAGCCTGCCTGGGCCGACCGGAAGCCGAGGCCATGCAGATCGAATCCGAAATGGCTGGCCCTGTCTTCCGAACCGAGGACGCCCGGGAAGGACCACTCGCCTTCATGCAGAAACGCAAACCCGTGTTTCACGGCCGCTGAACCTCCGGGCTGCGGCACCACCGACATCAGCGACAAGGAACTTCCTAATGGCTCTACATAGCCGCATCTGCGAGATATTCGGTATCCGCTATCCCATCGTCCTCGCCGGAATGGGCGGGGCCAGCGTTCCGCGCCTGGCAGCGGCCGTCTCCAATGCCGGAGGGCTAGGAATCCTTGGCGCCGCGGCCTGCTCGCCCGAGGAACTTCGTGCGTGGATCCGCGAAGTGCGATCGCTCACCGACAAGCCCTTCGGTGTCGACACATTGCTGCCGGCCTCGGTCCGCCGCGAGGTGGTCGACGCGGCGGCAGGCTCCGGCGATGGCGGCAAGCCGTCGCCCATGGATCTGCTTGGTGACTATCAGGCGTTTGCAGCCGACTTCATGCGCCAGGAAGGCCTGCAAAAGGTCGTCCGTCCGCGCGAGGCCACCAACGCCGAAGCTCGGGGCGGCCCCGCGTTCTTCTCCAAGGAGTTCTTCGAGGCGCAAATGGAGGTGGTGATCGAGGAAAAGGTGCCGGTCTACGCCGCGGGCCTGGGAAACCCCGGCCCCTGGATGGAGCGACTGCGGGAGAACGGTACAAAGATCATGGCCGTCATCGGGTCTGTGAAGCATGCGCTGCAGGTCGCCGCGTCTGGCATCGACGTGGTGGTCGCCCAGGGACATGACGGGGGCGGACACAATTCGCCGATCGGCACCATGGCGCTTATCCCCCAGGTCGTCGACGCCATGGCTGGGCGCATCCCGGTGCTCGGGGCCGGCGGTATCACCGACGGCCGCGGCGTAGCCGCCGCCATGATGCTGGGGGCTGAAGGCGCCTGGGTGGGGACCGCGTTCCTGGCGACGGAGGAAGCCGGCATTCAGCAATTCCAGAAGGAAGTTCTGGTCGAGTACGGCGATGGCGACACGGTGGTGTCAAAATCCGTCACCGGAAAGCCGGCCAGGATCATCCGCAATAAGTGGGCGCAGGCCTGGGTGGACGCGGAAAAATCGCCTTTGCCGATGCCCTTCCAATCGATCATCGCTGGCCCCGTGCTCGCGGCGGCGACCCTAAACCAACGCAAGGACATCGCCCCCGGGTTTGCCGGCCAGGGCATGGGGCTCATCAAGGCGATTCGTCCCGCCAAGGATGTCCTGGAAGACCTCGTCAGCGGCGCCGAGACCGCGCTCGCTCGCGCCGACAAGTTACGCTGAAGTGCGAAAGGAAACGCGATGATCCCGCGCAGAATTCCCGAGTTCCACGCCGAGATGGTCGAAGCCTTCATGGCTTCGAGCAATCGCATGACCGGCCTCCCCGAGTTCCTCGGCCTTCGAATCATCGCGATGGAGCCCGGTCGTCTGACGGCCGAGATGGCGGTGGATCCAAAGCTGCTGACGGGCTTCGGAAACATGCACGGCGGCGTCCTCTCTGCCGCCTGTGATCACGTGTTGGGATGCGTCTGCTACCCCCACATGGAAAAGGGCCAGTGGGCTGCAACGACCGAGTTCAAGATCAACCTGCTCGCCCCCGTCAGCCGCGGGACAGTCACAGCGCACGCCGAAATCATCTCCATGAGCAAACAAACTGCGGTCGTCAGGATCGAGATGGAGAACGAAGGCCGGCTATGTTGTTCGGCGCAGGGCACCGTCCTGATCCAGAATCCCAGACCTGCCTGACGTAAGCCCGCTGCTCAGGCGCTCTTCAAGGCTGGATCCCGGCCCGGAGTTCCGAGGCTTTCGAGTACGTCACGCATGATCCCGAGCAACTCAGGGCGGCGCCCCCGGAACAGATCTTTGGGCGCGGCCAAGCCAAGGGCCAGCGGACGGGCGGGCGGACTGACCGCGAGGGGGATGGCTAGCATCGCGGCGTGGTCATTCACCAGGCCAACATGGAAGGCGTGGCCGCGGGCGGCAACCGCGGCCACATCGCGGGCGACATCCTCCGTGGACGGCGGCGCGTCATCGCCATCCCACACCGCCAGCGCATCGCCGATCATCCGAGCCCTGCGATCGAGGGGCTCCAAGGCCAGCAGCACCCGGCCTAGGGTCGAGCGGGCGAGGCATCTCCGCGTACCGGACTTGACGTGATACCGGATCGGCGTTGTGCCTTCAATCACGCGGATATACTGGCAATAGCCACCGCTCGCCGCGCCCAAAATGACGGTCATCTGGGTTTGTTCGGCGATGTCTCGCATCTGCTGCTGGATGCGCCGGAGCGGGAGGATTTCATCGCCAACCCAGTGACCGAGCAGGGAGACCCGGATGGACGGAAAAAATGTCTTGTCGTCGGCGGAAAACTCCAGGTAACCGAGGTCGGCAAGGCTGCGCAGCAGCGCCGCCGTGCTGGAATGCGGATAACCCAGCGCCAGGGCCACGTCCTGGATGTGGGCAGGTCTACGGACCTCGTCGAAATACTCGAAAATCTCCAGGGTCCGGGCGGCGGACTTGACGACGGACTGATCAGGCTTCGGCATGCTTTCAAGTCCTTGGGGCAGGCTCAGATCGCGAGCGCCGCCCGGGTTCCTTCCTCAATGGCCCGCACGGCATCCAGCCCGGCGGCGGCGCGTGCACCCCCAACCACGGTATACGGAACCTGCTTCGCCGCCAGCGACGGGACGATCTCCGCCTGAGGCTCCTGGCCGATGCATAACACGAAGGTATCGGCAACGACCAATTTTGGGACGCCGCCCACCGTGACATGCAGGCCCTCCGGTGCGAGGTGGCCATAGACGACATCCCCGATTGTGGCGACGCCCCGGCGCATGACCTCCTGCATGTTGGCCCAGCCCCGCGTCTTGCTCAGGCCCGCGCCGAACGCCGATCCCGGCTTGCGCTGGAAAAGCGTGATCTGTCGGACCGACGGCCAAGGCCCGGGCGACGGTCGCAGGGCGCCGCGCTCGGTGAAGGCGGTGTCGATCCCCCAGTCCTGGGAGAAGCCCTCGATGTCGGGCGCGTCGGGGTCGCCCGTTCCGGTCGGGTGCGACAGGAGTTGGGCTACGTCGAAGCCAATGCCGCCTGCGCCCAGGATCGCCACGATGTCGCCCGCCCGTTCGGGCGTTTCAATCGCCTGCGCGTAGGTGAGCACGCGAGGGTCATCGACGCCGACCGAGTCCAGAGTTCGCGGCTCCACGCCGGTGGCCAGTATCACATGATCGTAGGCGGCGGCGATGAGCTCTTGCGGGCCGGCAAGCGCTCCCAACCGCACTTCGACCCCGAGCTCGGACAGCCGGGCGCCGTAATATCCAATGGTTTCGGAATAGTCTTCCTTGCCCGGAATTCGGCGCGCGAGATTGAACTGGCCGCCGATCTGTTCTGACATCTCGAACAGGGTGACATTGTGGCCCCGCTCCGCGCTCGTCACCGCCGCGGCCAGGCCCGCGGGCCCCGCGCCAACAACCGCGACACGCTTGGGTTCGAGCGGCCCTGAAAGATCGCCAAATTCGGCCTCGCGGCAGGCGGCGGGATTGAGCATGCAGGTCGTGAGTTTGCCGGTGAAGGCGTTGTCCAGACAGGCCTGATTGCAGCCGATGCACACATTGATCGCGGCGCGGCGCCCGGCCCGGGCCTTGGCGACGAAGTCGGGATCGGACAGGAAGGGTCGCGCCATCGAAACCATGTCGGCGTTGCCGTCGGCGATCAGGCGGTCGGCAAGCTCCGGGGTGTTGATTCGGTTCGACGCCACGACCGGCACGTTGAGATGCGATCTGAGTCGTGCAGCGGCCCAGGCGAATGCTCCGCGGGGCACCATGTGGGCGATGGTGGGGATCCGCGCCTCGTGCCAGCCAATCCCCGTATTGACCAGGTTCGCGCCGGCGGCCGCGACCGCCTTAGCCTGATCGACCACCTCGTCGAAAGTGCTGCCGCCTTCCACAAGATCGAGCAATGACTGCCGGTAGACGACAATGAACCGCTCGCCGCAGCGCGCGCGAACCGCACGGACGATCTCGGCTGGCAGCCGCTGGCGATTGGCTGCGGAGCCCCCCCAGCGATCGCCGCGCTGATTGGTGCGCGGCGCCAAGAACTGGTTCAGCAGGTAACCTTCCGAACCCATGATCTCCACTCCGTCGTAGCCCGCCTCCTTGGCGAGCATCGCGGCGTTCGCGAAGTCCTCGATCGTGAGGAGGATTTCCTCCTCCGTTAGCTCGCGCGGTGTCAGAGGGTTAATTCTCGAGGCGATCGGCGACGGGGCGACGAGGCCGTCGTGACGCGCATAGCGGCCGGCGTGGAGAAGCTGCAGCACGATGCGGCCCCCCGATAGCCGCACGGCCGACGT
Organism: uncultured Caulobacter sp.; assembly: GCA_964541915.1. Classification (GTDB taxonomy): domain Bacteria; phylum Pseudomonadota; class Alphaproteobacteria; order Caulobacterales; family Caulobacteraceae; genus Caulobacter. The sequence goes on along the minus strand of CAZISF010000030.1, from coordinate 3,140 downwards.
AATCTGAGCGTGCCCTGCCACTACGGCTTCGCACATCACCGCGCCGTTACGGCCGAGCCGACCCGCCTCATTGGGCGACACGCCGCCGGTGACGATCAGACCTGCGCCACCCTGCGCCCGCCGGGCGAAGAACCGAGCCTGTCGATCATATCCGTCCGATGCCTCCTCAAGGCCGGTATGCATGGAGCCCATCAGCGTGCGGTTCGCAAGCGTCAAGAACCCTAGGTCCAGCGGTGACAGCAGGTAGGGGTAGAGCGACATATCGATGCCTATGCTGGGACCGCGAATGTCGCTCTGGCTTGAGAAAGGACGATTCGCCCATCCGCAGTTTCGCCCTGCACGATGGCCTGGCCGTCGCCGATGCGCCAGATCTTGGTGACGATAGTGTCCCCGTACACCACCCGGTCGGCGAACCGGCCCTGGAAGGAACGGAAGGCGCCCGGATCGTCGGCGCATAGCTCCCGCAGAATGGCGCGACCCACAATGCCGTAGGTGCACAGCCCGTGCATGAAGGGTGCATCGAACCCGCCCATACTGGCGAACGCTGGGTCGATATGGATGGGGTTGCGGTCGCCCGACAGCCGGTAGATCGCCCCTTGTTCGGGGCGGGTCTCAAGGCTGGCCACAATATCTGGAGCACGGTCGGGCACGGCGCTATCTGCACTCGAGGGGCCGCGCTCGCCGCCAAAACCGCCCGCGCCGCGGACGAACAGCGTGGCGTGGGTCCGGAAAAGGTCGCCCAAGGCGTCGCGGGCCACGCATTCGACGCCGAGGACGGCAGCCTTTCCCTTGTCCCATACCTCCGTGATGCGACCGCTGACCTCGACGCTGGCTTCAGGGGGCAGGGGGCGGAACAGCTCGATGGACTGTTCGCCATGAAGCAGCATCTCCAGTCGCATGTCGACGGTGCGAATCAGGCCGCCCAACGCGGCGCCGCCCGGGATCACGGCATAAGTCGGCAGAACCTTCGGGCCGCGGCCTTCATAGATGAAGTCGAGGTCTTCCGGCGGCCGCCCGCCGACGCCCAGGGCGTAGAGCATGGTGTCCTTGGAGGTCCAGGTCTGGGTGATGGCGGGGAAGTCCAACCCGACAAGATCGGACGAGATCGGTATGCGAGTCATGGAAACTCCAGCTCTAGGGATTGGGAAACTCAGGTCTGTGGCGCTTGGCCGTCCGGCGGCCAAGCCTCGACACCGACCTCCAGCGGCACGCGCAGGCTCTTCAGGAGCTGGGAAAACATGGTCCAGTTGCCGATCGCGACCACGAGCTCAATGCGCTCGGCCTCCGTCGCCAGGTGCCTGCAGCAGGCCTCCCAGGCGGCGTCCGAGATCATGCCCTCGTCGAGCGTGTCGTCGGTGGCCTGCAGGACCGCCCTGTCTGCCTCCGAAAGGTTCGCGGCCACCCGCCAGTCACGGGTGGCGGCCAGGACTGCTGCGGGAATGTCGAGCCCCCGCGCCACCCGCCAGTGTTGGGTCCATTCGTAGACCGAGCCAGTCCGCCAGCCGATCCGCATGATGATCAGTTCGCGCAGCCGGGCGTCGAGCAGGTTGCCGCGAAACAGGAGGGTGGTGAGCGTGGAGGCGAGTTCACCTGCCACTGCGGGGTGTCGCAGCAGCACGCGAAACACGCTGAGCTGCGCCATCTGTTCGGAAATCTCCGCCGTCCGGGCCGCGTTCGCGGCTTCATCCAGGCTCAGAAGGTCGATCCTCGAGGCCTTGTCGGTCATTGTGTCCATTCCATTGCGCAGTGCTGGGGCGTGCGCCTGCGAAGTTGATTGAAGGTTCTTGCATTGGCGGGCATATAACAGATAGGCGTGTCGAGCCACATATATGTGTTACTCTGCGATGTAGGTAGCTGGAGGCCAAGGCCGTGATTCCTGCCAAGACGTTTGCGATGGTTCAGACGGCGCCGCGTACGCTTGAAATGCGGGAGCTGCCCATCCCCGATATCGAAGCCGACAGCGCGATCCTACGGATCGAGGCGTGCGGCATCTGCGGCAGCGATTACGAGCAATTCGAGGGGGTTCTGAAGACGCCGATGCCGGTGATCCCGGGGCACGAGCCCGTAGGGATCATCGAGGCGATCGGCGACAAGGCCGCACGCCGCTGGGGCGTTGATGTCGGTGATCGGGTCGCCGTCGAGACCATGCTGTCGTGCCACAGCTGCGACACCTGCCTCGGCGGTCGCTACCATCTGTGCGGGGACCGGCAAATCTACTCGTACATCCCGCTGTCGAACATGCCGGGGCTGTGGGGCGCCTACGCTCAGTACATGTACCTCGCGCCCAATACGATCGTTCACAAGATGGACAAGACCCTGCGGCCCGAGCTCGCGGTCATGTTCAACCCACTCGGGGCGGGCTTTCGTTGGGCGGTGGAGATCCCTCAGACCCAGGTCGGCGACACGATCGTCATCCTGGGACCGGGCCAGCGCGGTCTGGCCAGCGTCATCGCCGCGCGGCAGGCGGGGGCGGGGAAGATCATCGTCACAGGCATGGCCGCAGATGCGCGGAAACTCGACCTCGCCCGGACCTTCGGGGCGCATCACACAATCGACGTTCAGAACGAGAACGCCGTCGAACGCATCAAAGAACTGACCGGCGGCCGGGGCGCTGACGTGGTCGTAGAGGTGACGTCCTACGCCACCGACCCGGTACGCGAGGCCCTGAGCTATGTGCGCGCCGGCGGGACGATCGTCTTGGCCGGGGTGAAAGGGTTCAAGCCCATACCGGACTTTGTCTCCGACCTGATCGTCTTCAAGGAAATCACCATCAAGGGGGCGATCGGCGTGACCTCGTCTGGATACCGCAAGGCCATCGACCTGATCGAGGCGCGGTCGCTGCCACTTGAACTGATGCACACTCACGACTTCGCGTTGGAGGACGCGGAGCTGGCCATCCGGACGCTCGCGCGCCAGGTGCCCGGAGATGAATCCATCCACTCATGCCTGATCCCGCCCGCCTAGTGCGCCAGTCTTCAGGTCGTAAAGCTTCGCCGAGGATTGAAAGGCAGGACGAGCCGTGAGTTTTAGCGACAAGGCCGCCATCGTTGGCATTGGAGAGACCGAGTACGTCAAGGGCTCGGAGCGCACCGCCGTGGACCTGATGCTGGAGGCGGCCCGCAAGGCCATCGCCGACGCGG
>CAZISF010000029.1:19511-31732 GCA_964541915.1 uncultured Caulobacter sp. | reverse complement strand
GTATCCCCGTGCCGCCCCTGACCGAGGAGCGCCGCAAGGATCTGGTCAAGATCGCGGGCAAGTACGCCGAGCAGCAGAAGATCGCCGTGCGCAACGTGCGCCGCGACGCCATGGACGACCTGAAGAAGGCCGAAAAGGCTTCGGTCATCACCGAGGACGAACATCGCCGGATGGACGTCGAGGTTCAGAAGATGACCGACGAGGCCGTCAAGCGTGTCGACGAGACCTTGAAAACCAAAGAGCAAGAGATCATGCAGGTTTGATCGGTACGTTGGCGTGGAATGACGCATGACGGACACGAAGGAGTGGCGATGACGCCGACGGACAGGCCGCTGCATGTCGCCATCATCATGGATGGCAACGGGCGCTGGGCCAAACAGCGCGGTCTGCCACGCACTTTCGGTCACCGGGAGGGCGTGAAGGCCCTCAAACGCACCGTCGAGGCCGCATCGGGCCTCGGCGTCCGGACCCTGACTGTTTTCGGCTTTTCGACCGAGAACTGGCGTCGGCCGATGGCCGAGGTCTCCGAACTGATGAGCCTGCTCAAGGCCTATGTGGAGAGCGATCTCGAGCGCCTGGTGCGCGAGGGTGTGAAGGTTCGCATCATCGGCCGGCGCACCGGTCTTCGGCCCGACGTGCTCGATGTTATCGACCGTGCGGAGGCCCGCACCGCGCACAACGACCAGTTCCTGCTCCAGGTCGCGTTCAACTACGGGGGACGCGCGGACATCACCGACGCCGCCCGCCGCTTCGCCGAGGCCGTGGAACAGGGCAAGGCCCACGCCGCCGATCTCGATGAGACGATCTTCGAAAGCCACCTGTCGACCGCCGAGACGCCGGCCCCTGATCTGATCGTCCGGACCAGCGGTGAGCGTCGCATCTCGAATTTCCTGCTATGGGAATGCGCCTACGCTGAACTGGTGTTCCAGGACGTGTACTGGCCCGACTACGGAACCGAACACCTCAAGGCGGCGATCGACGAGTACCGGGCCCGTGAGCGGCGTTTTGGCGGAGCCGCGTCTGATGACGTCCTCGCCGCCGGCTAGACGCTTCGACTGGAATAATCTGCGCGTCCGTGTCGCCTCGGCGAGCGTGCTGATTCCGGCCGTGATCCTGGCGCTCTGGTTCGGCGGCTGGGCCTGGCTGCTGCTGGTTTCAATCGGCGTCGCCCTGCTGGCCAACGAATGGGGCGTGATGAGCGCGCCGGTCGCCCCGGTGCGCATCGCGACGGCGGTCACCGTCGGTGTCCTCGCCACAGTCTTCGCCATGTATCTGCACCAGCATGCCATCGCCTGGACGCTGGTCGTCGTCGGCGCGGCGCTGGCGGCGCTGGTGGCGCGCGGCACGGCGGAGCGGCCTGCCGACGCCGCCTATGGCGTCATCTACATCGCCCCCTGTGCCATCGCGCTCCTGTGGCTGCGCGGCGAGGAACACGGGCGCAGCTGGGCCACGATGTTGTTCGCGGTCACCTGGTCGGCGGACATCTGCGCCTTTCTGGTCGGCAGCGCGCTGAAGGGGCCCAAGCTCTGGCCCCGGTTTTCTCCGAACAAGACCTGGTCCGGGTTCTTCGGCGGGCTTGTCGGAGCCATGATCGCGGCGGTCCTTGTCGCGACATTTTCCGATGCGACAGTGGTCTGGTACGCGGCGGCCCTTATCGGCCTGGCCGGCGGCCTCGCCACAATGGCCGGCGATCTTTGGGAGTCGGCGTTGAAGCGCAGGTTTGGAGTCAAGGACTCGGGCGATCTGATCCCCGGACACGGCGGGCTGCTCGACCGCGTCGACGGCCTGATGTTTGCGTCCGTGGTCATCGCGGGCGCACGGCTGATCGACCACTGGGGCTGGCCCGTTTGACCGCCGCCCGCACCGTTGTTGTCCTGGGATCCACGGGTTCGATCGGCGTCTCCACCCTCGACCTGTTCGACAAGTCCGGCGCCGAGGTCGAGATCCTCGCCCTGACTGCCGGCCGCAATGTTGAAAAGCTGGCCCAGCAGGCGCTGCGCTGGCGTCCCCGTCTTGTGGTCATCGAGCAGGAGCAGCTGCTTGGTGAACTGCGGGAGCGCCTGACAGGCAGCGGTATCACCTGCGCCGGCGGCGCCGAGGCGGTTCGGGACGCCGCCGCCATGGGCGCGGACTGGGTCATGTCGGCGATCGTCGGGGCCGCGGGCCTGGCGCCGACCCTTGCGGCGGCGCGCATGGGCTCGGTCATCGCCCTGGCCAACAAGGAAAGTCTGGTTTGCGCTGGGCCGGCATTGCTCGAAACAGCGCGGCTCGCCGGCGGCAAGGTTATTCCGGTGGATTCCGAGCATTCGGCGATCTTCCAGGTGTTGCAGCCCGACTGCGCCCACCGCGTCGCGCGGCTCATCCTGACCGCCTCCGGCGGGCCATTCCGCACCTGGACCCGTGAACAGATGGCGCTGGCGACCCCCGAGCAGGCCGTCGCACATCCCAACTGGAGCATGGGCGCCAAGATCTCGATCGACTCCGCGACCATGATGAACAAGGGCCTGGAGATGATCGAGGCCTCGTACCTCTTCTCCACGCCCGCCGATCGCATCGACGTCCTGATCCATCCGCAGTCGGTGATCCACAGCATGGTGGAGTACGAAGACGGGTCCACTCTTGCGCAGCTGGGCCCTCCGGATATGCGCAGTCCCATCGCCTGCGCCTTCTCCTGGCCCGATCGCCTGCCGTGGCCCGCGCCGAAGCTTGATCTGGCCGCGATGGGACAGCTGACGTTCGAGGCGCCGGACAACGAGCGCTTCCCCGCTATCAGTCTGGCCCGCGCCGCGCTGACCGCCGGAGGGGGCGCGCCGGCCGCCATGAACGCGGCCAACGAGGTCGCCGTGGCGGCTTTCCTTGACCGCAAGATCGGGTTTCTGGATATTGCCCCGCTGGTTACGGATACACTCGCCCGCATGAACGGTGTGGGGGATCTGGAGGCCGGCGGTGGGGACGGCGCTCTCGAGAGCGCGATGATGGTCGATGCGAGCGCTCGTCGCGTTGCGGCGGAAGCGGTTTCGCAGCGTCCAGTTCACCACTGACAGTAGGGGAGTAACCGGCCGTTGCCCGACGTGTTGTCCTGGATTCTGCCGTTCCTGTTCGTGCTGACGCTCGTCGTCACGATTCATGAGCTTGGCCACTATTGGGCGGCGCGCGCCTTCGGCACGGTCATCGACAGCTTCTCCATTGGTTTTGGCCGCGCGATCTTCAAATGGCGCGACAAGCAGGGCGTTGAATGGCGCATCGGCTGGATCCCGCTGGGCGGCTATGTGCGCTTCGCCGGCGACGAGAACGCGGCCAGCATTCCGGACCATGACGATCTGGCCGAGATGAAGGCCAAGATCCTCGAGCACAATCCGCCGTCGGCCTTGCGGAAGTTCTTCCATTTCAAGCCGGTCTGGCAGCGCGCGATCATCACGGTCGCCGGGCCAGTCGCGAACTTCATTCTGGCCATCCTTCTGTTCACGTTCTTCTTCGGCGTGTTCGGCGACGTTCAGGTGACCCCCCGTATCACTGGCGTGACGCCGGGCAGTGCGGCCGAGCGCGCCGGCTTCCAGGCCGGCGACATCCTGCGCACGGTGAACGGCAAGGCGATCAACGATTTCAAGGAAATCATGCCGGTGGTCGCGATCCGGGCCAACCAGCCGATCAGCTTCACGGTGGACCGCGGCGGCCGGGCGATCGACCTGGTGGCGACGCCGGCGCAGAAACTGATTACCGATCCCACCGGCGCACGGCAGCGTATCGGCGTCCTTGGGCTCGAACATGTCGACCGGCGCGCGGATGCCGTGCGTGTGCGCTACAATCCGGTCCAGGCTGTGGGAATGGGCGCGGCCCGGACCTGGGACGTCCTTGCGACCTCGCTCTACTACATGGGCCGCCTGATCCGCGGCCAGGTGCCCGCCGATCAGCTCGGAAGCTTCATCGGCATCGCCAAGGCGTCCGATGCGGTGGCGAAGGCCGGTGCGGAGGGCGCGCCCAACGCGGCGATGGGTGTGGTCGGCTCTCTGCTCGCCCTGCTGCAACTGTCAGCGATTCTCTCGGTGAGCGTGGGCTTCCTGAATCTTCTCCCGATCCCCGTTCTGGATGGCGGACATCTGCTCTTTTACGGCTATGAAGCCGTTGCGCGCAGGCCACTGGCGGCAAATGTCCAGGCCGTAGGCTATCGCCTTGGTCTTGCCTTGCTGTTGGGATTCATGCTGTTCGCGGTCTGGAACGACCTGCAGCGCTACAACGTGTTCAACTTCCTTGGTGGTCTGTTCTCATGAATGCCCACCGACCGCCGATGGCAGACCTTATGAAGAATGCTCGTGCGCATGGCGCAGCGATTGTTACCCTTGCTGCGCTCCTCATGGGGTCAACAGCGCTAACCTTCCCGACCGCGGCCTATGCCCAGGTCGAAACGGGGGTGGTTCAGCGCATCCTTGTCCAGGGCAACGAGCGCATCGAAGCGGGGACGGTTGTCTCCTATCTGCCGATCCAGGTCGGCGACCAGGTCGATTCCCAGCGCATCGACGTTGCGCTGAAGACCCTGTTCCGCACGGACCTCTTCGCCGACGTGAAGATCGACCTTCAGCAGAACGGCGACCTCGTCGTGCGCGTGGTTGAAAACCCCATCATCAACCGGGTTATCTTCGAGGGGAATTCGGCCCTCAAGGAAGAGAAGCTGCGCGATGAAGTGACGATCCGCCCGCGCGGCATCTTCACCCGGGCCCGCGTCCAGTCGGACGTCCAGCGACTGATCGAACTCTATCGCAAGTCCGGCCGCATCGGCGTGACAGTCACCCCCAAGGTCGTCGAGCTGCCGCAGAAGCGCATCGATCTGATCTTCGAAATCAATGAAGGCCCCAAGAGCGGGGTCCTCGACATCAATATCCTCGGCAACGCCGCGTTCTCGGACAGCGACCTCCAGGACGTGATCGTCACCGAGGAGTCCCACTGGTACAAATTCCTGTCGAGCAACGACAACTACGACCCTGACCGGATCGAGTACGACAAGGAACAGCTGCGGAAATTCTACCGCAACAAGGGCTACTACGACTTCCGCATCATCTCGGCGGTGGCCGAGCTGTCGCCGGAGCGCAACGGCTTCGTCGTCACCTACACGATCGAAGAGGGCGAGAAGTACAAGTTCGGCAAGCTCTCCGTTGAGACCGAACTGAAGAAGCTCGACGGGACGGTGCTTCAGCAGCTGCTGCCGATCCGCACCGGGGAAATCTACCAGGACGAGCTGATCGAGCAGGCGACGGACTCGCTGACCTTCGCCGCCGGCGCGGCCGGCTTCGCGTTCGTCGACGTGCGTCCGCGCTACATTCCCAATCGCGAAACCCACACCGTCGACGTGGTCTTCCAGGTCAAGGAAGGCCCGCGCGTCTACATCGACCGCATCGACATCGTCGGCAACACGCGCACGCTGGACGCGGTGATCCGCCGCGAAATGAACGTCACCGAGGGCGACGCCTACAATCGCGTGCTCGTGGACCGTTCGAAGCAGCAGATCCGGGCCCTGGGCTTCTTCAAGGACGTCACCGTCGAGGAAATCCCGAGCGGTACGCCTGACCGCACCTCGCTCCGCGTGAAGGTCGAGGAACAGCCGACGGGCGAGCTCTCGTTCAGCGCGGGCTACAGCTCGGTCGACCAGCTGATCATCGACCTGGGGGTCAGCGAGCGAAACTTCCGCGGTCGGGGCCAGAACGTCCGGGCTCGCGTCTCGATCGGCTCGCTGCGCCAGCAGATCGATTTCTCGTTCACCGAGCCGCGCTTCCTTGGTCGCGATCTGCGCGGCGGGGTCGATCTCTACTCCTACCGCTACGACTTCAGCCAGCAGACGGCCTTCGACACCCGCTCGACCGGCATGGGCCTCCGCCTGGGCTTCCCGCTGACGACCAACGCCTCGATGGGCCTGCGCTATACGCTGCGGACCGACGACGTGGTCGTGGCCGACTCCTACTGCATCACCGGCCAGGAACTGGTGTCGCCGACCCTCTGCGCCCAGCGCGGGTCCAACGTCACGTCGCTGATCGGCTACACGGTTCGACTGGATCGCCGGAATGACGTTCTGAAGCCCACGCGCGGCTACTTCGTGGAGCTCAACCAGGATCTCGCCGGGGTTGGCGGAGACGTGAACTACCTGAAGACCGAGTCCAGCGGTGGCTGGTACTACGGCTTCAACAAGGACTTCGTCCTGAGCGCCACCGGCACGTTCGGCTACATCGACGGCTGGCACGGCGACAACGTCCGGATCAACGACCGCTTCTACAAGGGCGGAAACAGCTTCCGGGGCTTCGAGGTCGCCGGCATCGGTCCTCGCGACATCTCCTACGGCCGCAAAGACGCCCTGGGCGGCAAGCTCTACGCGATCGGGTCGCTTGAGCTGTCGGTGCCGACCTTCCTGCCCGAGCAGTACGGCATCAAGGCCTCGGTCTTCAGCGATTTCGGCACCGTCGGCGGGCTCGACTCCTCTGACCTGCGCGACCGTTTCGGTCAGATCATCGACTGCGACACCTCGCCGACGACGGTCACGCCCTGCGTCAAGGACGACCTCGGATTGCGCGCCTCGGCGGGTCTTTCGATCTTCTGGCGCTCACCCATGGGGCCCATTCGTTTCGACTTTAGCCAAATTCTGGCCAAAGAAGACTACGACAAGACGGAAACGTTCCGCTTCTCAACCTCCACAAGGTTCTAGACTCCATGCAATTCAACAAGACCCTCGCGGTCGCGGCCGGCGCGGCCGCAGCTCTCGCCTTCGCCTCGGCTGTCGCGGCCCAGACGCCTCCGCCGCGTCCGGCCACGGCCGCGGCGCCTTTGGCCGCGCCCGCCGCCGCGATCAAGCATGGTCCGGCTCTGCCGGGAGTCTGCACCTACAACGGCGACCAGGCCGTCCAGGCTTCGGAAGTCGGCAAGTACGTCGCCACCCGGATGCAGCAGATCATCGCCGAGGTGAATGCTGAACTGACCGCCGAAGACACGGCGATCAAGAACGAAGCCAAGGCCATCGACGCGGCGCGCGCCACGGCGCCCGCCGACTCCCTGGAAGCCCGCGCAGCCAACCTGCAGGTCCGCTTCAACGCCTTCAAGCGCAAGCAACAGCTGCGTCAGGCCGAGGTCCAGCAGACCGAGCGCAAGGCTGTGATGCGCGTCCTTCAGGAGCTGGATCCGATCGCTGTCAGCGTCTACCAGGCGCGCAACTGCTCGATCCTGCTCGGCGATGGCGTGCTGCTCGGCAATCCGGCCATGGACATCACCCCGCAGGTGGTCACGGGCCTGAACGCCAAGATCAAGACGTTCACCTTCAACCGTGAACGCCTCGACACCCCGCCGGCGCCGGGTGCTGCGGCCGCACCGCCCCGCGCGAACTAGTCCGACTCGCGTTATCGCGGGTCTGTGCGAGGAATTCATGCCGGACCCGCGATTCTATATCAGCCATGGCCCCCGGTCCGCCGGGGAGCTGGCGCGACTGACCGGAGCAGAGCTTCGGTCAGGTTCGCCTGACCTGCCGATCATCGGCGTGGCCCCCCTCGACAAGGCGGGGCCCGCCGATGTCGCGTTTCTGGGGGACAAGAAACACCTGCCCGCCCTGCGCACGACACGGGCCGGCGCCTGTTTTGTCCATGAAGCCCAGGCTTCCGAGGTTCCGCCGGGCTGCATCGCCCTGGTCAGCCCCCGGCCGCAGGCGGCCTGGGCCACGGCGGCCGTCGCGCTGCACGAGCCGCGCTTACATGACGTCTCGGCCGTCAGTATCCACCCGGAGGCGGAGCTGGAAGACGGCGTGCACGTCGCGCCGAACGCCACCATTTCCGCCGGGGCGAAAATCGGCCGGGGAACCCGCATAGCGCCGGGCGCCGTGATCGGGCCGGGAGTCGCAATTGGCCGGGACTGCGAGATCGGACCCAACGCCACGGTCACCTTCGCCCTTCTTGGCGACCGGGTGCGGATTTACGCGGGCGTCCGGATCGGGGAGGCAGGTTTCGGGGCCACGGGCGCAGCGACGGGTGTCATCGACGTGCCGCAGTTGGGCCGCGTGATCCTGCAGGACGGTGTCACGATCGGCGCCAACAGCTGCGTCGATCGCGGCGCCTGGGATGACACCGTCATCGGCGAAAACACCAAACTCGACAACATGGTGCACATTGCCCACAACGTGCGGCTGGGACGTAACTGCGTCCTGGCCGGGTTCACGGGCATTTCGGGCAGCGTGACGGTCGGCGACGGTTGCGCCTTTGGCGGACGGGCCGGGATCGCCGACCATGTGACCATCGGCGACGGCGCGCAGGTCGCGGCCGGCGGCGGCGTGTTCCGCGACATCCCGGCCGGCGAGACCTGGGGCGGCGTGCCGGCCCAGCCGATCAGAAACTGGCTGCGTGAGACCGCGATGCTGTCCCGCATGGCCAAGGAAAAGAAGAAGGACCGGCCATGAGCGATGGCGAAACCGACCTGCCGACAATCGAAATCGGCGAGGTGCTCGCGCGCCTGCCGCACCGCTATCCGTTTCTTCTGGTCGATCGCGGGGAAGAGTACCGGCCGGGGGAATCGCTGGTCGGCATCAAGTGCGTGACGATCAACGAACCCTTCTTTCCGGGTCACTTCCCGGGCAACCCGGTTATGCCCGGCGTTCTGGTCGTTGAGGCGCTGGCGCAGGTCGGCGCGCTGCTGATGTCCAAGACCTGGGACATCGACATCAGCAAGACGACCATCTTCTTCATGTCGGTCGACGGCGCCCGGTTCCGGCTCCCGGTCCGGCCTGGCGATGTGCTGAAGCTGCATGTCGATGTGGTCAAGATCCGCGCGCCGGTGGTCAAGTTCAAGGGGCGGGCCCTGGTCAACGGCAAGCTGGCGGCGGAATGCGAGTTCTCGGCCATGAAGGCGGATAACCCCCAGTGACGAAGATCCATCCCACGGCCATCGTCGACAAGGCCGCGCAGATCGACCCCAGCGTCGAGATTGGCCCCTACTGTCTGGTCGGGCCCGGCGCGACGCTGGCTAAGGGCGTCAGACTTCTGTCCCACGCCATCGTCGAGGGTGTCACTGAGGTCGGTGAGGACTGTGTCCTGCACCCGTTCGCCTGCCTTGGCGGCCCGCCGCAGCATTCGGCGCACAAGGGCGAACCGACGCGCGTGGTGGTTGGCCCGCGCAATGTCTTTCGCGAACACGCAACGGTGCATGCCGGTACGGCTGGCGGCCGCGGCGTGACGACCATCGGCGCGGACGGCCTGTTCATGGTCAGCGTCCATGTCGGCCACGACTGCATCATCGGCGACAAGGTGATCATGGCGCCAAGCGTCGCTGTCGGCGGTCACGTGACGGTCAATGACTTCGTTTTCCTTGGCGGCCTGGCGGCGATTCACCAGTTCACCCGCATCGGCCGCTACGCCTTTGTCGGCGGCGGCGGGATCGTGACCAAGGACGTCATTCCCTACGGCTCGGTCTGGGGCAACCATGCCCACCTCGAAGGCCTCAACCTGATCGGCCTGAAACGACGCAATTTCACCCGCGAGCAGATCGCCACGCTGCGCGCAGCCTATCGCCTGCTGTTCGCCGACGAAGGCACCTTCCAGGAGCGGCTCGAGGACGTCACCGAAACCTATCCGGACGTGCCCGAGATCATGGAGATCGTGGCCTTTATCCGGGACGATGCGAACCGTCCGCTGTGCCTGCCGGAACGCGAGGTCTGAGCGTGATGAAGCTCGGGATCATCGCCGGGGGCGGGGGGCTGCCGGCCGAAATCGCCGAGCGCTGCCGGCGCTCGGGCCGGCCCTACTTCGTTGTCCGCCTGCGGGGATTTGCCGACGAGGGGACGCTGGAGCATCCGTCGGCGGACATCGGTCTCGCCGAACTGGGCAAGGTGTTCAAGGCGTTGCGCGCCGAGCATTGCGACGCCGTCTGCTTCGCCGGCACGGTTGCCCGGCCCAACTTCAGCAAGCTCAAGCCTGACCTGCGCGGCGCGGCGGCCCTGCCGTCGATCATCGCCGCCGCCCGCAAGGGTGATGACGCGTTGCTGCGCGCGGTGCTGGACGAGTTCAGCAAGGAGGGCTTCACGATCGAAGGCGCCCACGAGGCCGCCGAGTCGATGACCCTGCCGCTCGGCCGTCTGGGCGCGGTGTCGCCCGGCGAACGGCATACCGAAGACATTCAAAGGGCTCTGGTTGCGGCGCGCGCGATCGGCCGGCTCGATATTGGCCAGGGCGCTGTCGTCTGCGACGGCCTGGTTCTGGCCGTGGAGGCCCAGGAGGGCACGGACGCCATGCTGCGCCGGGTGCGCGACCTGCCGGAAGCCATCCGCGGCGTTCCGGGCGCCGCACGAGGCGTGCTGGCCAAGGCGCCCAAGCCGATCCAGCATGCCGACGTCGATATGCCGACCATCGGCGTGGCCACCGTGCGCGGCGCGGCCCAGGCAGGGCTGGCGGGCATCGTTGGAGAGGCCGGGCGCCTGCTCGTGGTCGACCGCGAAGAAACCCTGGCCATGGCAGACGATCTGGGCCTGTTCATCCTCGGCGTTGAGGCGAAGGACGAATGAGCCGGCCCCTGACCGTCATGCTGGTGGCCGCGGAGGCCTCGGGTGACGCTCTGGGAGCCGGCCTGGCTCACGCGCTGAAGGCCCGGCTGGGCGATCAGGTGCGCCTTGTCGGCGTGGGTGGTCGTCGCATGGCCGCCGAGGGCATCGACAGTCCGTTCGACATCGCCAGCCTGTCGATCCTCGGCATCTTCGAAGCCGTGGCGGCCTACAGGACCGTGGTTCAACGCGTGGCCGACACGGCCGCCCTGGCGCAGCGCGAGACGCCTGACGTGGCCATCCTGATCGATAGCTGGGGCTTCACGCTCCGGGTCGCCCAGGCGCTGCGCAAACGCTTTCCGTCGATGCCGCTTATCAAGTACGTCGGGCCGCAGGTGTGGGCCACGCGGCCCGGCCGCGCAAAGACCCTCGCGGCCAGTGTCGATCATCTGCTGTCGATCCACAGCTTTGAAGCCCCCTGGTTCGAGAAGGAGGGGCTGACAACCACCTTCGTCGGCAACCCGGCCCTGGCCAAGGACTTCTCGCACGCTGATCCGGCCCGTCTGCGCGCGGCGATCGGGGCCGGGGAGGGCGAGGATATCCTGCTGGTCCTGCCCGGCAGCCGGCCCGCCGAGATCAAGCTGGTCATGCCGGTGTTCGAGGAGGCGGTGAAGCGGCTCAAGGCCCAGCGCCCCGGCCTGCACGTGGTCATCCCCGCGGCGGGCACCGTCGTCGACTCCGTTCGCGCCAGGGTCGCCGGCTGGCCTTTCCGGGCCCATGTCATCGAGGACGAGCAGCTCAAGGATGACGCCTTTGTCGCCGGCGCCGTGGCGCTGGCCTGCAGCGGCACGGTGACCACGGAGCTGGCTCTGGCAGGCACGCCGATGGTGGTGGCTTACAAGATCGGGGGGGCCAGCTACGCGATCCTGAAGCTGATCTTCAAATCGCCCTGGGTGACGATGTTCAACATCGCCGCGAAGGCCTTCGTGGCCCCGGAATTCCTGCAGGCCGATTGCACGCCGGCCAACCTCGAGAAGGCCATCGCCGAGCGCCTCGATGATCCGGCCCTGCGCGCCCGTCAGATCGCCGCCCAGAACGCGGCACTGGAGCAGATGGGCAAGGGTGGGGCTGACCCCTCCGAAGCCGCCGCCGACGCCGTGCTCAAGCTTCTTGACCTCTAGGGTATTATGCTCGCATGATGCGGCCTATGCGGGTATTTTTTCTGTTGCTGGTCTTTTTGTCGGCCTGCGCGCCCGGTGCTGGGCCCCGGCGGGCGCCGCTCCCGGCCCCTGGGCTGTATGACGAATATGCAAGAGCGTATTGCGATGCGAAAGGTGGCCGCTTGGTGGTGCGCGGCAAGGGTCGTGGCATGAGTTGCTACACGCCACTCGTGGACGCCGGAAAGTCCTGCACGGACGGACAACAATGTCAGGCTGGTCGATGCCTGGCCCAGTCGGATCAGCCCAACCCGAAAGAGGCGGCCGGGGTTTGTGCGTCCGACAGGGGTGCTTTCGGTTGTGAGACCCGCCTTGAGGCCGGTGTACCCCGCAGGATCTGCATCGACTGAGCCAAGGGCCATTTGATGTGGCGCTCGCGAAACAAGCCGCGACGTCGTAGAACTGACCCATGCGCATCGCCATTCTTCTCTTCGTACTGACCGCCTGTGCGCCCGCGCCCGCGCCAGCGCCCGCGCCGATGTCGCCGACGCCGGTGGCCCTGGCCGCTGATCCCG
>CAZISF010000029.1:0-19411 GCA_964541915.1 uncultured Caulobacter sp. | reverse complement strand
GCGCCAGCGCCCGCGCCGATGTCGCCGACGCCGGTGGCCCTGGCCGCTGATCCCGCGGCCTGCAAGGCCGCCGGCGGTGCGATCCAGCCGGTCTGCCGGATGCAGAAACCGGCCTGCGTGATTGCCTACAAGGACGCCGGCAAGGCCTGCACGGACAGCGACCAGTGTGACGGCCGCTGCGTCGCCGACGACGGCTACAGCCCAAAGGCCAAGGGCCCCGTCGTCGCCCATTGCGAGGCCGACAGCGACCGCTGCGGCTGCGCCACCGAAGTCATCGGGGGCAAGGCTGAAGCCACCCTCTGTATCGACTGACCATGCAGGCCTTTGACGTCGTCATCGTCGGAGCCGGCGCGGCCGGCATGATGTGCGCGGTCGAGGCAGGCCGTCGCGGCCGCTCGGTGCTGGTCGTCGATCACGCCAAGGCGCCGGGCGAGAAGATCCGCATCTCCGGCGGCGGCCGCTGCAACTTCACCAACCTCAACAGCGACCCCAGGAGCTTCCTGTCGCAAAATCCGCGCTTCGCGCTGTCGGCTCTGCGCCGATATACCGCGCGCGACTTCATCGCCGCCGTCGATGCGCGCGGCATCGCCTGGCACGAGAAGGCGCTCGGCCAGCTGTTCTGCGACGGCTCGGCGATGCAGATCGTGACCATGCTGACCGACGACATGGCCCAGGCCGGGGTCGAGCTACGGCTCAACACGGGGGTCGAGCGGGTCGACCGGGACGGGGAGGGTTTCGCCCTGACCCTGTCCGACGGCGCGCGGATCGGCTGCGCCTCGCTGGTCGTCGCCACGGGCGGCAAGTCGATCCCGAAGATGGGCGCGACGGGTTGGGCCTACGACATCGCCCGGCAGTTCGGCCTGAACATCATCGACACCCGCCCCGCCCTTGTGCCGCTGACCTTCGAGGTCGGCTTGCTGGAGCGCTGGAAGGACCTGTCCGGCGTCGCCGTCGACGCGGTGGTCGGCTGCGACCGGACGAAGTTCGCCGAGGCCATGCTGTTCACCCATCGGGGCCTCAGCGGGCCGTCGATCCTGCAGATCTCGTCCTACTGGCGCGAGGGGCAGGAGATCGCCGTTTCCATGGCTCCCGGCGCCGACATTTTCGCCGCCCTGAAGGCCGCCAAGGGCTCCAATCCGCGTCAGGCCGTCCACACTGCGCTGGGCGCCTTCGTGCCGGCCAGGCTGGCCCAGAAGCTGGCCGAGGACGCCGGCGCGCGAGGCAACCTCGCCGACACCCCGGACGCCGTCCTGCGGGCGCTGGACACGGCTGTGAATGGCTGGCGGGTCAAGCCGGTGGGCTCCGAAGGCTACCGCACGGCCGAGGTGACGCTGGGCGGGGTCGACACGCGCGATCTCAACTCCAGCACGATGGCGTCGAACGCCGTCCCTGGCCTGTTCTTCATCGGCGAGTGCGTTGACGTCACCGGCTGGCTCGGCGGCTACAATTTCCAGTGGGCCTGGTCGAGCGGCTGGGCGGCCGGGCAGGTGGCCTGATTCCCTCTCCCGCAGGGAGAGGGAGGGGCCCGGCGCGAAGCGGCGGGAGGGTGAGGGGTTACGGCGTTCGCCCGTCGATTCCGTAAGCCCTCATCCGTCGGGTTCCACCCGACACCTTCTCCCTCCGGGAGAAGGACATCACTTCAGCAGCTTCTGGCCTTCGTCCTTGAGCCGGCCGCCGATCTTGCCGGCCAGCATGCCGAGCAGGCCTGGCAGAATGACCTCCATCCGCACGGCGTCGGCCAGCACGTCGAGCGTACCCCGGATGTCCTGACCGGCCACGAGAGCGGAGAAGATCAGTCGGTCGCCCTCCCAGCGCTGATCGATCTTCGCAGCCCCGCCTGGAAGCTTGGCGGTCAGCTCGGCGAAGCCTGACTCGAGCCTCTTGCGGGCCTCGGCGACACCGAGCTGGTGGGGGATGCTGACGGTAAGGGGATTGGCCATGGTCCTGCAAACGAATGGAAGCCGGGATCGCTCCCGATCACGCCGGATGGAGCCTCCCTTTAGCCCCAAAATCGCGTTCAGTATCCCGCGACACAGACGGGGCAGGTGGACATGAAACGCTTCAGAACGATCGCGCTGGCCGCCGCCGCGATCCTGGCTTGCGGCGGAGCCGCCCCGGGGCCGGTCGACGACCCCGAGGCGACCCTTGTCGAGGAACTGGTTGTTCGCGCCGCCGCGCCCGGACCGGCCTGGTGGCGGGTCAAGGACGGTGACTCCATCGTCTACATCCTCGGTGCGCCGGAGAGTCCGATGCCGCCGGGCGTGACCTGGGACAGGAGTGTCGTTGAGCGACGCCTGACCGGGGCCAACGCGTTGCTGATGGATTCGTCGGTGACCGCCGGCCTGCGCGATCTGCCCGCGCTGCTGAAGATCAGGGCCCAGCTGAAGTCGAAGACCCCACTCGAGGCAGGTCTGCCGGCGCCGTTGCGGGCGCGGTTCGTGGCCGCCCGGGAGAAGCTCGGCCAGCCGGCCAGCCGATATGCGGGCTGGACCCCCCTGGTCGCCGGCGCCCTGGTCCATGGCGACAGTCGGGCGCGCAAGACGGGCTGGACCTACACCCGCGGCGCGGTCGCACAGGCGGCGAAGAAACGCAGGGTGAAGGTGGTCTATGCGGCGCAGTACAAGGCCGTGCCCCTGGCGAGGAAAGCCGTCGCCGATCTGACCCCGGCCATCCACCAGCAGTGTCTCGAGCGCGCTCTTGACGATATCGAGACGCCCGAGTCGCGGGTGCGCGCCTCGGCCGCCGGCTGGGCGCGGGGCGATGTCTCCCTGGCTCTGACCGCGCCACGCAACTTCGACCGCTGCCTGCTGCTGCTGTCCGGCGGCGCGGAGCTTTGGCGGCGGCAATCGCGGGACGACGTGACCGCCATCACAACGGCGCTGATGACACCGGGCAAGTCGGTGGCGGTGATCGGCCTGCGCCGCCTGCTGGCCGAAGACGGTGTGCTTCAGCAGTTGCGCGCGAGAGGATTAACCGTAGCAGGACCCGGCGAGGTGCTGCCGTAACGGGGACATGTACCGCAGGTACGTGTCCCCTAATCGAGATGCAGCGGCGGTTGGTCTAGGGGACACATACCTTCGGTACATGTCCCCCAGTTATCAGCCGCGCTTGTCGATCGGCATGTAGTCGCGTTGAGTCGCGCCCGTGTAGAGCTGGCGCGGACGGCCGATCTTGCGGCCGGGATCCTCGAACATTTCCTTCCACTGGCTGATCCAGCCGACGGTGCGGGCGAGCGCGAACAGCACGGTGAACATGTTGGTCGGGAAGCCCATCGCCCGAAGGGTGATGCCGGAATAGAAGTCGATGTTCGGATAGAGCTTGCGGTCGATGAAGTAGGGATCGCTGAGGGCGATCTTTTCCAGCTCCATGGCCACTTCCAGCAGCGGGTCGTTGACGCCCAGCTCCTTCAGAACCTCGTGGCAGGTCTTCTGCATGACCTTCGCCCGGGGGTCGAAGTTCTTGTACACGCGGTGGCCAAAGCCCATCAGCTTGTACTTGCGGTCCTTCACGCCCTGGATGAACTCCGGGATCTTGTCGACCGTGCCGATCTGCTCGAGCATTTCGAGCGCTTCCTGGTTGGCGCCGCCATGCGACGGGCCCCAAAGGCAGGCGATGCCGGCGGCGATACAGGCGAACGGGTGCGCGCCTGACGAGCCCGCCAGGCGAACCGTCGAGGTCGAGGCGTTCTGTTCGTGGTCGGCGTGCAGGATGAAGATCCTGTCCATCGCCCGGGTCAGGACCGGATTGGGCTTGTAGTCCTCCGCCGGCACGGCGAAGCACATGCGCAGGAAGTTCTCCGCGTAGGTCAGATCGTTGCGTGGGCTGATGAACGGCTGGCCGATCGTGTACTTGAACGCCCGCGCCGCGATGGTCGGCATCTTGGCGATGAGACGGTGCGCGGAAATCTCCCGCTCGACCGGGTCATCGACGTTGATGCTGTCGGCATAGAAGGCCGACAGGGCGCCGACCGCGCCGGTCATGACGGCCATCGGGTGGGCGTCACGGCGGAAGCCTTCGAAGAAGCGATCGAACTGGGCGTGCAGCATCGTGTGCCGCGTGATCGTGGTCTCGAAGTTCTCACGCTCCGCCGCTTTGGGCAGTTCGCCATGGAGCAGCAGATAGCTGACCTCCAGGAAGCTCGACTTCTCGGCCAGCTGGTCGATCGGATAGCCGCGATGCAGCAGGATGCCGGCGTCGCCATCGATGTAGGTGATCTTGCTTTCGCAGGATGCCGTCGAGGTGAAGCCGGGGTCGAAGGTGAAGGTGTCGGAATCCGCGTACCACTTGCGAACGTCGACCACGTCCGGGCCTGTTGATCCCTTCAGGATCGGCAGGTCGAAAGTCTTGTCGCCGATCGTCAGGATCGCCTTGTCGGTCATGCCTGAGTCCCCTTGAAAACACACATAGGCCCGAACGGGCGTTTGACCTGCTTATACCGGTTCACGTGGCAGGCGAAAGCGCGTCTTCAAGCCGCGCCAGACTCTCATCGCGGCCAAGGGCGGAAAGCGTGCGCCCGAGGTCGGGCGATGCCGCTCCGCCGGTCAGAATCGCTCTAAGCGCGGGGGCGAACTTGCCGAAGCCGACGCCTTCCGACTCGGCGAAGGCCTTGAGCATGGCTTCGAGCGCCTCGGCGCTCCAGTCATTGGCGGCGGACAGTTGCACCGCCAGCCTCGCGAGCCGTGCGCGGGTCTCGTCAGTCAGCTGCCCGCGCGCCTTGTCGTCGAGCACGATCGGTCGGGCGCGGAACAGGAAGGTCAGCTGGTCGGCCAGCTCGACGATCGTCTTGGCCCGCTCCTTGACCAGCGGGATGGCGCGCAGGGCGTGGGCCTTGCGGGCGTCGTCCAGCGGATCACCGCGCGTGGCGAACACCTCGGCCACCAGGGCTGTGAGCCGCGCGTCATCGGCCAGCCGGATGTAGTGGGCGTTGACGAAGTTCAGCTTGTCCCAGTCAAGCCGCGAGGCGCCCTTGTTGGCGTCGGCGATGTCGAACCAGGCGATGGCCTGTTCATCGCTGAACAGTTCGTCGTCGCCGTGGCTCCAGCCGAGCCGGGCGAGGTAGTTGCGCATGGCTTCGGGCAGGTAGCCGAGGCTGGCGAAGTCCGTCACCGCCGTCGCGCCGTGTCGCTTGCTGAGCTTGGCGCCGTCTTCGCCGTGGATCAGCGGGATGTGGGCGAAGTGCGGCACGTCCCAGCCCATGGCCTGGTAGATCAGGCACTGGCGGGCGGCGTTGTTCAGGTGATCGTCGCCGCGAATGATGTGACTGACGTCCATGTCGTGGTCATCGACGACCACGGCGAGGTTGTAGGTCGGCGCGCCGTCAGAACGCAGCAGGACAAGATCGTCGAGGTCCCGATTTCTGAAGGTCACCTGGCCCTGGACGAGGTCGCTGACGACGGTGTCGCCGTTCCTGGGTCCACGGAAACGGATGGCGTGCGGCTTCGCGAGGTCGGCCGGGCCGGGATCGCGGTCACGCCAGGGCGATCGCAGCGCATGGCCGGCGGCCTGGGCCTCCTCGCGGGCGGCGGTCAGCTCGTCGCCGCTGAGCCAGCAGCGGTAGGCCTTGCCGGCCTCCAGCAGCTCAAGCACGACCGCGCGGTGGCGGTCAGCGCGCGACGCCTGGAAGACGGGCTCGCCGTCGAAGGGAAGGCCCAGCCACGCAAGGCCGTCGAAGATCACCTGCACCGCGGCTTCGGTCGAGCGTTCGCGATCGGTGTCTTCCACACGCAAAAGAAAGCGCCCGCCCGTGTGTTTCGCGTATAGGTAGTTGAACAGCGCGGTGCGCGCCGTGCCGATGTGCATCGAGCCGGTCGGCGAGGGGGCGATACGGGTGACGACAGGCCTGGAGTCGGACATCTCGGTGGGGTCTGCTGGAATGGGGCGGCCTCTTAGCACGGTCGCTCGCGCCGCACATAGCCTCGCCGCGCTGGGTTCTGAATTCTCCGCCCAGGCGAGTCGCTGGACCCTCTGGACGCCGGTGGCCTTCGGCCTTGGCGCGGCCGGCTATCTGACCCTGCGGGTCGAGCCGCCGCTGTGGCTGGCGCTGGTCGCGGCCGCGCTGGCGATTGGCGGGCGAAGCCTGGTGGCGAGGCGTTGGCGCACGGGCGCGCTGGTGATCGGCGCGACCCTGGTGGCCTTCGCGGCGGCCGGGTTTCTCGCCGGCAAGGCGCGGTCCGACAGGGTGGCTGCGCCCATTGCGCCGACCTCCGGGGCGCCGCGGGTGATCGAGGGCTGGGTCGTCGATGTGCCCAGTCCCGGCGCGGGCGGCATGCGCCTGCTGCTGGCGCCGGTCCGGGTCTCGAACCTGACGCCGGAGGCCACCCCGGTGCGGGTGCGGATCACCTTGCGCGACGGGATCGCGCCGCCGCCGCCCGGGTCTCCGGTGCGCGTGCTGGCGATGCTCGGCCCTCCGCCCGCGCCCGCCAGTCCGGGGGCCTACGACTTTGCCAGGGACGCCTGGTTCGACCGGGTCGGCGGGGTGGGATTCAGCCTGGGCGCGCCGGTGGAAACCAGATTGCCGAAGCCGCCTGTCAGGTTGCGTCTGACGATGGCGGTGAACGCCGCACGCTGGAGACTGGCGCAGCGGATCGTCGCCCGGATGGGCCCGACCAGCGGCGGCCTCGGCGCAGCAATGGTCACTGGCCACGAGGCCTGGGTCCCGGCCCAGCAGACGGCGGACATGCGGGGCTCGGGCCTGGCGCACATCATCTCGATCTCCGGCCTGCACATGGCCATCGTCGGCGGCTTCGTGTTCGCCGCCGCGCGGCTCGCAATAGCGCTCATCCCCTGGCTGGCGTTGCGGGTTCCGGGCAAGAAGGTCGCCGCCGGCGCGGGCCTGTTCGCGGTGACGACCTATCTGGTGATGTCCGGCGCGCCACCGCCGGCGGAACGGGCCGCGATCACCGCCGGCGTCGCCTTCGCCGCCATGCTCGTGGACAGGCAGGCGGTCAGTCTGCGCACCCTTGCCGTGTCGGCCCTGATCATCCTCGCCCTCCAGCCGGAAGCCGCCGCTGGGCCGGGTTTCCAGATGTCGTTTGCCGCGACCACCGCGCTCGTCGCGCTGGCGGAGGCCTGGCCGCGCACCGTTCGCGAGATTTCAGCTCCCTGGTGGATCCGGGCGCCTCAGGGGATGGTTCTGTGGCTGACCGCGGCGATCGCGGCCAGCTTTGTCGCCGGCCTGGCCACGGGCCCGTTCGCCATGCACCACTTCAATCGCATGGCCAGCTACGGCCTGATTTCCAATCTGATCGTCTCGCCGCTGTCGAGCTTCGTCATCATGCCCTTTCTGGCGCTCGGGGCGGCGCTGGAGCCGCTGGGGCTCGGCGGGCCGTTCCTGTGGGTCGCGGGGCAGGGCATCGACGGCATGATCTACGTTGCCCACCAGACAGCCGTGCAACCCGGAGCCCAGGTCACGATCGCCAGCGGGTCGGCCGCCGCCCTGCCGATCGCCTTTCTCGGCATCATGCTGCTGTGCCTGTGGAAGGGCCGTCTGCGCTGGCTGGGCGCGCCGATGGCGATGGCCGTACTGGTCTGGCCGCGCGCGACCCCGCCTGACGTCTGGATCGCTTCCGACGGCGCGGCGATGGCCGTGCGGGTCGAGCGACAGGCCATTCTGCTGCGCCCCGATGCCCGCCGGTTCGCAGCCGACCTGTGGACCCGTCGCCGTGGACTGGCCATCAGCGAAGACCCGGAAGCCGCGAGAGACGCCCTGTTCGCCTGCGACCGCTTCGCCTGCCTGCCGGGCAGGGGCCCTGACGTCGCTCTCTGGGCCGGGAAGAAGCCCCCGAAACCAGCGGAATTCGACGAGCTTTGTGCGCCGGGCCGACTCGTCGTTCTGCGCTCGCCGGCGCCCTGGCGGGGCTGTGAGGGCGCGATCCTGCTGTCGGCGGAGGATTTCGCGGTCGGCGGGTCGGCGGAGCTGTGGCGAACGCACGACGGCTGGCAGGTGCGATGGGCGAACGACCTGCGTGGGCGGCGGCCCTGGACCGGCTAGAGCCCCGCGGCGAACAAGTCGATCTTGCCCAGCGGGACGCCCCTGGCCCGAAGAATCCCGTAGGCGGTCGACAGGTGGAACATCAGGTTGGTGTTGGCGAACACCGTGATCCATCGCCCAGCCGGCAAGGTCGGCTCCATCCCGGGGCCGATGGCGAAGGTCACGGGTGCGTCGTCACGCCCCTCGAACTGAGCCGGCGTCAGCCCGGCCAGATAGGTCCGCCCCTCGCCGATGGCGGCCTTCAGGCCGGCGACGTCGAGATCGTCCGGCAGGGATTCTGGCACAGGCAGACCGGCCGCGCGGGCCGGCCACTGCCGGGCGAAGTTGCAGACCACGGTGATCTGGAAGCGGAAGGTGGCCATATCGTCGATCAGCCGCCAGCCGAGCAGGTCGTCTTCGCTGGCGCCCGGCGCCTCGGCGAAGGTCAGGCCACGATCGATCAGGTGATCGGCCGCCGCCAGCGCGCGGTCAAAGATGTCGACGAAACTGAACAGGCTGACGGTCATGGCGGTGCTCCCGATGGTTTGGGCGAGCCTGCCGCGTGGTGGCGGAAAGCGAAAGGGGGTCGTAGGGGAGGGGTTCGTCTTCACGAAAATCCTCCCCGGCGGAGCTGGGGAGGGGGACCGCTCGAAGAGCGGTGGAGGGGAGTCCGTGCACCGACTCCCCTCAGTCACGCTTCGCGCGACAGCTCCCCACTGCGTGTGGAGCATAGATCATGAAACTCAGTGATACTTGCGGATCAGCCCGACCAGCTTGCCCTGGACCTCGACCTGATCGGGGCCATAGACCCGTGTCTGGTATTTCGGGTTGGCGGCTTCCAGCGCGATGGAGGCGCCCTTGCGGCGCAGGCGCTTGAGCGTGGCTTCCTCGCCCTGGACCAGGGCCACGACGATCTCGCCGCTGTGCGCGGTGTCGGTCTTGCGGATCAGCACGAAGTCGCCGTCGAGGATACCGGCGTCGATCATCGAGTCGCCCTGCACCTCGAGCACATAGTGCTCGCCCGCTCCGAGCATGCTTTCGGACACCAGCATCTTGTCGCGTTCGACCTGCAGCGCCTCGATCGGCGAACCGGCGGCGATCCGGCCAAGCAGCGGAATTTCACGAACGTCATTGGCGATTGAAGCCGGGGACGGGGCCAGTTTATCGCCTGCCACAACCTGGGGCTTGAACGACTGCCGGCCGCCGGCGGGAGCGGAGGTTGTCGCCTGCTGCGGCAGCTTGGTCACTTCCAGCGCCCGGGCCCGGTGCGGCAGGCGGCGTAGGAATCCGCGCTCCTCCAGCGCCGTGATCAGTCGGTGAATGCCCGACTTGGAGGCCAGATCGAGCGCCTCCTTCATCTCGTCGAAGGAGGGAGAGACACCGGTCTCCTTGATCCGCTCGTGGATGAACATGAGCAGTTCGTGCTGCTTGCGGGTGAGCATCTGCCGGGCCTCGCCACCGAATCTGTCGCGGAACAAACCGCTAACAACTGTCGATGTTCTCTAGGCGTTCTTGGTTTCTGTCAAGTTAACGGGGTTCGAGGCGCCGAAAGCTCACGAATAGCGAGGGAACACGGGCGGTTGCCGGTCGTTTCGACGGAGCAGCCAGCCCCGCGAGAGACCATGTCGTTCACCGAACTGCAGACCCCGATTCCCATGACCGTCGAGGGCAAGGGCTCCGGTCAGGCCATCGCCGTCATCGACTACGGCCCCGAGCATCACCTGATCTGGGTGGTGGCGCTGGATGACAGCGGCGAGATCTGGAGCGCGCCGAATCCCAAGGTGCGGATGCAGTCCAACTGGACCATGGGACGGAAGGTGCGGCCCCCTGGCGACGTCGAATCGTTGCGGCCGGCGGCGGTCCGAGCGGGGTAGCGACTACGCCGCTGCCAGCAGCGCCCGCGTCGCTGCTTCCACATCGGCCTGACGCATCAGGCTCTCGCCCACCAGCATGGCCTTCGCGCCAGAGCCTTCAAGGCGGGCGGCGTCGGCGGCGGTGAAGATGCCGCTTTCGGTGACCAGCAAGGACCCGGCCGGTGCGCGGGCGGCGAGCCGCTCGGTGATCGCCAGGTCCACGGTGAATGTCCGCAGGTCGCGGTTGTTCACGCCAACGAGCGTCGCACCCAGGGCGCCGGCGCGGTCCATCTCGGCCTCGTCATGCACCTCGACCAGGGCGTCCATGCCGAAGCGGGTGGCCTCGGCCATCAGGTCGGCGGCCAGGGCGTCGTCGATCATCGCCAGGATGACCAGAATGGCGTCGGCGCCCAGCGCGCGACTCTCGGCCACCTGCCAGGGATCGACGAGGAAGTCCTTGCGGATGCAGGGCAGGGCGGTCGCCGCCCGGGCCGCCACCAGATAGCTGTCCGCGCCCTGAAAGCTCGGGCCGTCGGTCAGCACGGACAGGCAGGCCGCGCCGCCGGCCTCGTAGGCCTTTGCCAGCGCCGGCGGGTCAAAGTCTGCCCGGATCAGGCCCTTGGACGGGGAGGCCTTCTTGATCTCGGCGATAAGCGAAAGCCGGCCGGGACCATGGTGGCATTCCAGCGAGGCCTTGAAGCCGCGCGGCGCGCTGGCGGCCTGGGCGGCGGCTTCGACCTCGGCCAACGGCCGGGCCGGCTTGCGCTGCGCCACCTCGTCCCGCTTGTAGGCGGCGATCCTGGCGAGGATGTCGGTCATGCGGTCACCGCGACCAGGGTCTCGAGCGCCTTCAGGGCCAGGCCGTCGTCGATGACATGGCCGGCCAGTTCGACGCCTTCGCGCAGCGTCTCGACCTTGTCCGCCACGAGGAACGCGGCGGCGGCGTTCAACAGCACGATGTCGCGATACGCGTCGGCCTTGCCGTTCAACAGGTCCCGCAGGGCGGCGGCGTTGTACTCGGGATCTCCACCCGTCAGGTCAGCGAGTGAACCGCGAGGCAATCCAACGGCTTCCGGCGTGATCTGAAAGCGCCGCACGCCTCCGTCGCGCCATTCGGCGACCTCGGTCTCGCCGGTGGTGGCCAGTTCGTCCATGCCCTGCCCGTGGACGGACCAGGCGCGGACCGCACCCAGCGCGCCCAGCGCCTGCGCGATCGGTTCGACGAAACGGGGAGCCGAGACCCCGACCACCTGCCGCCGTGCGCCGGCTGGATTAGTCAATGGGCCTAACAGATTGAAAATCGTACGGAAACCCAGTTGCTGACGGATCGGCGACACATGCTTCATCGCGCCGTGGTGAGCCTGGGCGAACAGGAAGCAGATGCCGGCCTGGTCCAGCGCGGCGCGCTGCTTGTCGAGGCCGGGATCGATGTTGACGCCCAGCGCGGCCAGCACATCGGCGGTGCCGGACTTGCTGGTGATGGCCCGGTTGCCGTGCTTGGCCACCTTCAGCCCGCCACCCGCCGCGACGAAGCCGACGGCGGTCGAAATGTTCAGGGTATGCAGGCCGTCGCCGCCGGTGCCGCAGACATCGACCGTCTCGTAGGGCAGATCGAGATTGACCGCCGCCCGCCGCATGGCGCGGGCGCAGGCGACGATCTCGCCGACCGTCTCGCCGCGCAGGCGGATCGCGGTGACCGCCGCGGCCACCTGGGCCGGGGTCGGCTCGCCGCGCAGGCAGGCGCTGAAGAAGGCCTCCGCGTCCTCCTCGGACAGGGTCGCGCCGTCGGCCAGACGGTTCAGCAAGGGCTTGAAGGCATCCGACACGGCCTAGACGGTCTCGCCGCGCTTGACGCCGGCCAGATCGAGGAAATTGGCCAGCAGATGGTGGCCGCCCTCTGTGGCGATGGATTCGGGATGGAACTGAACGCCGAAGACCGGCCGGGTCCGGTGCTGGAATCCCATGATCTCGCCGTCCTCGGTCCAGGCGGTGACCTCAAGAACGTCCGGCAGGCTTTCCTTGGGCACGGACAGGCTGTGGTAGCGCGCCGCCGTGAACGGGTTGGGCATGCCCCTGAACATGCCCTTGCCCTCGTGGTGGATCGGGCTGGTCTTGCCGTGCATGATCGCCTTGGCCCGCACGACTTCGCCGCCATAGGCCTGGCCGATCGCCTGGTGGCCGAGGCAGACCCCGAGGATCGGCAGGTCTTCCGGCGCGCCGCGCAGCAGCGGCAGGCAGATCCCGGCCTGATCCGGCGCGCAGGGGCCCGGCGACAGCAGCACCGCCTCGGGCTTCATCCCCAGCGCTTCCTGCACCGTCAGCGCATCGTTGCGCCAGACAGCCGTCTCCGCCCCCAGTTCGTTCAGGTAGTGAACGAGGTTGTAGGTAAAGCTGTCGTAGTTATCGATGACGAGGATCATGGGGTTCAGCTTCTAGTGCCTTTCCTGGCGACCGTCATCGCCGCAATGATCAACCGCCACCCCAAACGTCCGTCATCGTCGGACTTGTTCCGACGACCCATGCGCACGGTGCTGGCGATCTGAAGCGCGCTCCTCGCCGCACCCTCCCGTCTCGCAACTAGGTCTTGGGTCGTCGGAACAAGTCCGACGATGACGGGGTTTGTATGCGCGTAAAGGTGGTGATATTGCGCCACGCATGGTTTTGCGCGAGAGGATCATCGCGGTCTACATCATGGCCAGCGGCCGGCACGGTACGCTCTACATCGGCGTCACCGGCAACCTGTCCCGCAGGGTCTGGGAGCATCGCGAAGGCCTGATCCCGGGGTTCACGCGCGATCACGGCTGCAAGCGGCTGGTCTGGTACCGTTCGTTCGAGCTGATGACCAACGCGATCCGCACCGAGAAGACCATGAAGCGCTGGATCCGCGACTGGAAGATCAACCTGATCGAGCGTGAGAACCCGCACTGGGATGATCTGTACGGGGTGTGGCTGTAGGGGCGGCGGCGGCCGACTTCGCGTTACCAACCACCATCCCAAAACTCCGTCATCGTCGGACTTGTTCCGACGACCCAAGGCCTAGCCAGATTAGGGGACTTGCGGTGGGCGCGACGCCCAAGCTGGCGAAATCGTGTGCTTGGGTCGTCGGAACAAGTCCGACGATGACGGGGGGAGGGTGAAGGCGCGGCGATTTGCTTGTCGCCCCTCAGCGCCGCATCTTGCCTCCATGCCGCACGCTGATTCCGTTCTCGACCATGAGGCTCTGGCCTACGCCAAGGGGCTGCTCAAGCCACCGCTGGAGCGGGAGAACCTGGTCGGCGCCCTGGCGGCGGCGCTGTTCGCGGCGGTCTCGGCCCTGGGGTTCGCCGTGGCGATGGTCATGGCTCCGCCCGTGAGCGAAAGCCGGCTGGCGCTGGAGCCTGCGCCGGCCACGACCGAAATCGTGTCCAGCAGCGAGAACAACTAGCCGAAACGCCAGGCCTCAGCCGCCGCGCGCCGCAGGGCGTTCGACTTGTGCAGGGTCTCGTCGTACTCGGCGTCCGGGTCGCTGTCGGCGACGACGCCGCCGCCGGCCTGGACGTACATCGTCCCGTCCTTGAGCAGCGCGGTGCGCAGCACGATGCAGGTGTCGACCGAGCCGTCGGCGCCGAAATAGCCGACCGCGCCGGCATAGCCGAGGCCGCGCTTCTCGGTCTCCAGCTCGTCGATGATTTCCATCGCCCGCACCTTCGGCGCGCCGGACAGGGTGCCGGCGGGCAGGGCGGCCATCAGTACGTCGACGGGATCCAGGCCGTCGGGCGCATCGCCCTCGACGTTGGAGACGATGTGCATCACGTGGCTGTAGCGCTCGATGATGAAGCTCTCGGTGACCCGCACGGCGGGTCCACGCTGCGCCTTTGCCGGTTCGTTGCGACCGGGCTCGCGCAGGCGGGCGACGCGGCCCACGTCGTTGCGGCCCAGGTCGAGCAGCATCAGGTGCTCGGAGCGTTCCTTGGGATCGGCCAGCAACTCCTGTTCCAGCGCCAGATCCTGCTCGGGCGTGGCGCCGCGCGGGCGGGTGCCGGCGATCGGGCGGATGGTCACCTTGCCGTCGCGCAGCCGCACGAGGATCTCGGGGCTCGAGCCGACCAGCTGGAACGGTCCGAAGTTCAGGTAGAACAGGAACGGCGAGGGGTTGGTTCGTCGCAACGACCGGTACAGGGCGAACGGCGCACGGGTGAAAGGCGCGCGGAACCGGTGGCTGGGCACGACCTGGAAGATGTCGCCGGCGCGGATGTAGGCCTTGGCCTTCTCGATGATGTCCGCATAGGCCGTGCGGCTGACCTTCGTCTCGAAGACGTCGGGGCCCGGCGTGCCGTCCGTAGCCGGCGCGGGCAGGGGGCGCCGCAGGTCGGCCATCACAGCGTCGAGCCGGGCGTTGGCCTCGGCCCAGGCTGCTTCGGCGCTGACGCCGTTTACCGGCCGCGCGGGCGTGACCAGCACGATCTCCTGGGCGATGGCGTCGAACACCGCCACGATCGACGGACGGATCATCACCGCGTCGGGCAGGCCCAGTTCGTCGGTGTTGATGTCCGGCAGCTTCTCGACCAGCCGGACCATGTCGTAGCCGATCGCGCCGTAGATGCCCGCGGCGGGCGGCGGCAGTCCCGCCGGCAGCTCGATGCGCGAGCGGGCGACCAGGTCGCGCAGACTGTCCAGCGCCCCGCCGGCCTGCGGCGTGAAGCGATCCGCGGCGATGGCCTCGCCCTCGGCGACCTCGGCGGCGTCGCCGCGACAGCGCCAGACCAGGTCCGGCTTCATCGCGACGATGGAATACCGGCCGCGCCAGGCGCCGCCCTCGACCGACTCGAAGAGGAAGGCGTAGGGCCGCTCCCGGGCGATCTTCAGATAGGCCGAGACCGGCGTCTCGAGATCATCGATCAGCCGGCGCCAGACGACCTGGGGCCGTCCCGCTTCCCACGCCGCCCTGAAGCTGTCGAAGGACGGCTCTGTCGTCACTGGCCCTTGCCTGCCGGAGCAGCGGCGCCCTGGGCCGCGTCGGCCGGGTCGATGCCGATGGCGATCCGGGCGCGGGTCAGGTCGGTCTTGGTCTTCAGCTTCTTGCGGGCGTAGCCGCGGGCGGCCTCCCCGACGTCGCTGAACATCTCCTGGGTGAACTGCTGACGCCCCTGCTCGGTGGCCTGGGCCACCTGCTGCGGATCGCCCGTGCGGATGGCGGTGACCACCGCGACGGCGACGCTGAAGTTCGGGGCGCTGGCCGTGAAGGGCTCGCCCTTCTTGGATCCGAGCGCGCCGCCGACCAGTTCACGGCCGAGCGCCTGGTGCGCCTGCAGCGTGGTGCGGCTGATCGCGTTGACGCGGACCACCGGGGCGCCGGCCGAGGCCGCCACGGCCTCGATCGACTCGCCCTTGCGGATCCGGGCGGCCAGCGTCTCGGCCCGCGCCTTCATGGCGTCGGCCTGGCGCTTCAGCATGATCGTCTTGATCAGTTGCGGCCGGATGACCGCCATCGGCGGCATGGCCGGCGGGACGACGCGGTCGAGGCGCACGGCGAAGTACTGGCCTTCGCCGGCGTCCTGGATGTCGCTCTCGCCGCCCTGGGTCAGGTCGTAGGCGGCCTTCAGGATCGCCGGGGGAATGCCCGGGACGGGCTTGCCGTCCTGGCCACGGCCATCGGCGGTGACGGGGGCGAAGGTTGTCGTCGGGACGCCCGCCTTGGCGGCGGCTTCCGGCAGGGTGGCGCCGGCTTCGTGGGCGTCTTCGTAGACCTTGGACACATCGGAAAGCTTCGCGCCGGCGAGGTCGCCGCGGATCTTCTTTTCAATCTCGGCGCGGTGTTCGGCCAGGGTCGCCACCTTGCCGGCCGCGACCTTGCCGACCTTGACGACGGCCAGACCGAACTGGCCCTTCACCGGCGCGCTGACGCCGCCTTCGGGCAGGCTGAACGCCGCGGCCGCGACGGCCGGATCGAAGAAGGCGGACCGGGGCTTGTCGACGTAGGTCACCGCGGTGACGCCGATCGAGGCGGCCACGGCCTTTGGATCTTCGCCCTTGTTCAGGCGCGCGATGATGGCGGCGGCCTGGCCGGCGTCCTTGGCCGGGATCTGGGCGACGGTGCGCAGCTCGGGGCTGGACAGGCTGTCCTTCAGGAAATCGAACTGCTTCTGCACCTCGGCTTCCGTGACGGTCACCTGGCTTTCGTAGGCCTTCGCGTCGAAGTGAACGACGGTGAAGGCGCGGAATTCCGGCAGCGAAAGCTGGGCGGCGTTCTGTTTGACGAAGGCGCTGATGTCCGCGTCGGTAGGCTGGGCGATCGGTCCGACGCTCGCCGGGGTAACCGCGAAATAGGCCAGGTCGCGCTGTTCGAGGGCGAAGAGTCCGCCGATGGCCGAGTAGGCGCGCGGCGCCCGCAAGCCGGCGACAGCGGCGGAGATGAACTGGTTGCGGCGCATTTCGTCGGTCAGAATCCCTTCGAAGATCGCCGGAGTCAGGCCCTTTTCACGCAAGGCGGTCGCGTACTTGTTCTCGTCGAACTGGCCGGTCACCTGGTCGAAAAAGACCGGAGCCTTGCGCAGTTCTTCGGTCAGCATCTTGTCGGAGGCCCGCAGACCCATGCGGGACAGGAGCTCGTCCAGGGACTCGCGATAGGCCAGCTCTTCCATCACGCGGCGGTCGAGACCCTGCTGCTGGGCCAGTTCGGCGGAGATGGGCTGCTGGAAGCGCTGCTCGAGCTGTTCCTTGTAGCTGTCGAACTCCCGCTTGAAATCAATCAGCGAGACGGTTCGCGACCCGGCCTTCACGACATAGGTCGAGGGTCCGCCGGACAGGATGTCCTTGTTCACGCCGAACACGGCGAAGCCGATCAGCAGCGGAACGAAGAGCAGCAGCGCGAGCCAGGACTTGGCGAACTTCCGCATAAAGGCGAGCATGAACAGACAGACCCTCAGGAGCGCGGGGCGTTTGCGCCGCCCCGGCGGTATAGTGGAGGCGCATCCAACCCCGCAAGCGTGGCGCCGATGCGGCGTGACAGGATGTTCGCCTTCGCGTAGGTCGCCGAACGATATTTGCTGAACCACGAGGGCCTCTTTTATGACCGCGCCGCGTCCGCTGATCGCCGGAAACTGGAAAATGAACGGGTTGGCCGCATCGCTCGACGAGGCGCGGGCGGTCGCCGCCGCCATCGACGCCCGCCCGCCGGCCGCGAGGGTGGCGATCTGTCCTCCGGCCACCCTGATTCATCGTCTCGCCGATATGCTGGAAGGGACCGGGGTCGAGATCGGCGGCCAGGATTGCCGCGCTGAACTGGCCGGAGCCTTCACGGGCGATCTCTCAGCCGAGATGCTCGCCGATGCGGGCGCGGGCCTTGTCATCCTCGGCCATTCCGAACGCCGCGCGGGGTACGGCGAAACGGACGCCCTGGTCGCGGCCAAGGCTGGCGCTGCGCATCGCGCGGGCCTGGAACCGATTGTCTGCGTCGGCGAGACGCTGGCCGAACGCGAGGCGGGCCGGACGCTCGAAATCGTCACCGGACAGGTGAGGGGCTCGCTGCCCGACATTCTTGGCGGTCAGGCTTTCGCGGTTGCCTACGAGCCGGTCTGGGCCATCGGCACCGGCCTGACCCCGACGCTGGAGCAGATCGAGGAGGTCCACGTGGCCATCCGCGCGGTGCTGGTCGAGCTGTTCGGCGATCACGGACGGAGCGTCGCGATTCTGTACGGCGGCTCGGTGAAGCCGTCGAACGCTTCGGACATCCTGAAACTGCGCGACGTCGGCGGCGCCCTGGTCGGCGGCGCCTCGCTGAAGGCCGCGGACTTTCTGGGGATTATCGAGGCGGCTTAGGCACGGAGAATCCTCCCCGGAGCGCAGCGAGGGGGAGGGGGACCGCCGGAGGCGGTGGAGGGGGCAGCGCGAACGCGAGCGGCCTATCTTGAATTCCGGTCTATCCGGTTAGCCCTTCGCTGACCCCTCCACCATGCTCCGCATGGTCCCCCTCCCCGGCTGCGCGGGGAGGAAAGGTTCCGCCGCTACAACAGCAGCCCCCAGAGCCGGCAGTCGCGGCGTTCGCCGTCGCGGTCGACGTGGCCGCGCAGGTAGCCCTCTTCCTCGAAGCCGAGTTTGCGCAACAGCGCCTCCGACGCGAGGTTGCCGACGTGAGTGCGCGCCCACAGACGCTTGAAGCCGAGCGTCGCCGCGTAGCCGAGCACGGCCTGCATGGCCTCGTAGCCGTAGCCCTTGCCCCAGGAATCCTTGCCCAGGATGAAGCCGACCTCGGCGCGATGGTGACGCCAGTCGATGTCGGACAGGTCGACGCTGCCGAGGTATCGCGACTCCGCGTTCAGCCGCACCGACCAGTAGAAGGCCTGCTCGTTGGCCATTTCGATCAGCTGGCCGTGCAGGAAGGCCTCGATCGCGTCCGGATCGTCCAGGGCGGCGCTATCCATGTGCGCCATGACCTCGGGATCGGCCATGATCGGCTGGAGCAGGGCTCCATCCTCGGGCGTGACGGGCGTCAGGGTCAGGCGTTCGGTTTCGAGAATCATGGACTTGCACGCTTGCGAACAATGCCCAGCTATGGCGTGGCCGCCTGCGTGGTGCTAGAGGGGCCGGCTTGTTTCGCCCGGGCGCGCGTCGCTCCACGGACCCTGATAGACCGCAATGCTGCTGAACATCCTGCTCACGATCCAGATCATCGTCGCCATCCTGCTGGGCGTGGCGGTCCTGCTGCAACGCTCCGAGGGCGGCGCACTTGGCATGGGCGGGGGGCCGTCGGGCTTCATGACGGCGCGCGGTCAGGGCGATCTTCTGACGCGCTCGACCTGGATCCTGTTCTCGGTCTTCCTGGTGCTCTGCATCGCCCTGACGATCATTCAGGGCCGCATGTCCGCCGGATCGTCCGTGGTTGGCCGTGAAAACCTCAAGGGTCTGACCGCCGCCCCGCGTCCGGTTACGCCGCCGCCGGCCGCTCCCACGGGCGCCGCGCCGACGCCGCAGCTGCGGGGTCTCCCGGCAGCGCCGACCACCGGCGCGCCCGGTTCGGCCGTCGACGGCGCCCTTGGCGGCCTCGCCGCTCCGCAGACCCCGCCCAGCAAGTAAGTTCTCGTCCCTGTCGTTGGTGCAGGCGCCGATGCCGAATCGGCGCTATTCTGGATTCCCATGGCCCGGTACATTTTCATCACCGGCGGCGTGGTCTCCTCACTTGGCAAGGGTCTCGCGTCCGCCGCTCTCGGCGCGCTCCTCCAGGCGCGCGGCTACAAGGTCCGCCTTCGCAAGCTCGACCCCTATCTGAACGTCGATCCGGGCACGATGAGCCCCTATCAGCACGGCGAGGTCTTCGTGACCGACGACGGTGCCGAGACCGACCTCGACCTGGGCCACTACGAGCGTTTCACCGGCGTCAACGCGACCCGCGCCGACAACATCACCACCGGCCAGATCTACAAGACGATCATCGAGAAGGAGCGTCGCGGCGACTATCTGGGCGCGACCGTCCAGGTGATTCCGCACGTCACCAACGAGATCAAGGAATTCGTCCTCTCGCCGGCGCTCGACGAGCATGGCGAGGAGGCCGACTTCGTGCTGGTCGAGATCGGCGGCACGGTCGGCGACATCGAGGGGCTGCCGTTCTTCGAGG
>CAZISF010000028.1:29052-31783 GCA_964541915.1 uncultured Caulobacter sp. | reverse complement strand
GCTCCCCCTTTATTCCCGCTCATCCTCGAGGAAGCGAGGACCCAGGTTTTTGGCGGGTGCACTCACGGTAGCCGCTGTTTGCCAATCACCGCGATGACCGGCCCCTTACGCCCGGCATCGGCCATTCGCGATGCTCGCTGACCCGCCGCACGAGGTTGTCGACTGACGCAATGCAGACGGCCCGTCGGGGAGCCAGACATCCCTTGACGTGAGTGCACTG
Organism: uncultured Caulobacter sp.; assembly: GCA_964541915.1. GTDB lineage: Bacteria > Pseudomonadota > Alphaproteobacteria > Caulobacterales > Caulobacteraceae > Caulobacter. Next base: position 31,563 of record CAZISF010000028.1, on the reverse strand, counting down.
GCCGTAAACCTGGGTCCTCGCTTCCGCGAGGATGAGCGGGGAAGCTGATGGGGACACGCACTGAAGTGCATGTCCCCGCCCACGACCGATTCTATGATCTGCACCTGCACAGCCATATGCAGAAGGTGGTCGGCGACAACATCCGGCCCGAGGGGAGCAAGGATCCCTTCGGCGCCGACGAGGCCCGCCGGACGATCACGGCGGCCTACGGCATGATTGTCCAGGATCTGGGCGACAAGACCTGGGCCATGGGGGATGCGTTCTCGCTCGCCGACTGCGCCGCGGGGCCGGCGCTGTTCTACGCCAGCAAGATCGTGCCGTTGGAGCCGGACCACGGGGCGGTCGCCGCCTATCTGGATCGCCTGGTGGCCCGGCCGTCCTTTGCGCGCGCGCTCAAGGAAGCGGAGCCTTATTTCGCGATGTTCCCAGGGTAGGAGTTTGGTGGCAGTATACGAATTGCGGCCGCACGGATGGGCGACAGGGTTACGGCGACAATTCGCAAACTGTCACCAGATTCCCAACCCGCCTGTTCCACAATCGAGCGCCTGTCACAGTAACGTAACGGTCTTGATTATATGATTGTATCTGTAATCTTTGGGGAGAGCGATGACTTACAAATACTCCATTAGGACTATCCTGACAGCAATATCATTCCTTATCGTTGGCGGACTTGCCGCTTGCGGGAAGTCCAATACGGAGCCTTCTGCTCCGTCTGTTGCTTCGAATACGTCGACTACGCCTCTCTCACCCCTTGATACGCTCGATCAAGACATGAGATGCGGCGGTATTTTGACGTACATGACCCTTTTTGGTACAAACGGGATGTCGGATGTTGCAACCGCAACCTATAACAAGCTGGCGTCATACAAAGAAGCGGACATGGCGGCGGCAGGCTTGTCTGCCGCTGAGTTTGAACGCAGGGCACATGAGCCAAATATTGAATTCGAAAGCAATTTTGCCAAAACTGCATCTGGGGAGACAGACTTTACAAATCCGGTTCCTGGAGCGCAAGAAAATATAATTCGCCAATATGCCGACTGTGTAACCTGGGTCAACGCGCGGCCAAATGCAGGATAGTGTATACATAAGAATGTAATGATTATTGGGTCTCCTCGTTAAAGAAGGCTCCGCGCGACGATGTTTCTATAGTCTTAGCGCCAGGTCCCTTGGAAGGCTGAGCATCGGTTCGCTGCCGGCTCGAACTCCTGCGAATGCGCAACCGGGGAGCCGCAGCTATGTGGCCAGACGCCCACAGCAATCTCCCGGCCACAAGGGACAGTTCAAACGTCAGTTCCGACCACGGGGACACGCACAGGCGGGCATGTCCCCGACCTAAGCCGCCCTCGCCCGTCGCAACGCCTGGGGCGGTTGACCGAATGCCCGGATGAACGCCCGTCGCATGCGTTCCTGGTCGCCAAAACCCGTCTCCAGGGCCACGTCCTCGACCTGAAGGGGCTGGGAGTCGAGCAGGGTGCGGGCGGCTTCGACGCGTAGGCGCTCGATGGCCTTGGCCGGGGTGAAGCCGGTGGCGGCGCTGAAGGACCGGGCGAAGTTGCGCTCGCTCATGCCGGCGCGGGCGGCCAGTTCCTCGACGGTCAGGGGGTTGCGCAGATTCTCGCGCGCCCAGGCCATCAGGCTGTCGAACCGGCCGCCGGCCTCCAGCTCCAGCAGGGCCGAGAACTGCGACTGGCCGCCGGGCCGGCGGTGATAGACGACCAGCTGCTGGGCCGTCTTGCGCGCGATGTCCTCGCCAAGGTCCTCGGCGATCAGGGCCAGGGCCAGGTCGATGCCCGCGGTGATGCCGGCGCTGGTCCAGATGGCGCCGTCGCGGATCCAGATGCGGTCCGGCTCCAGCAGCACCTTCGGATAGCGCCGCGCGAAATCCTTGCTGCGGTTCCAGTGGGTCGTGGCCCGTTTGCCGTTCAGCAGTCCGGCCTGGGCCAGCACATAGGCGCCGGAGCAGACGCTGGCCGTGCGTCGCGCGGTGCGGTGGGCCGCTCGCACATAGTCGAGGGTCGTCGCGTCGATCGAGGGGCCGCGCGTGCCCTCGCCGCCCGAGACCAGAAGCGTATCCAGCCGGCCGGCCCCGGCGAACGGGAGGCTGTCGAGCGTAACGCCCGAGGAGCTGGCCACGCGTCCGCCGTCCCGGGACAGGATCCGGATGTCGTAGGCGCCGGGCGCATAGCGGCCGGCGATCTCGAACGCGCCGATCGGTCCGGCCGCGTCGAGCAGCTGGAAATCGGGAAAGACGAGGACGCCTATCGCGCGCATGGCGGAAAATGAGGGAATATTGTCATTTCGGCCAGACGCTAGGTCCGGCAGGATGGCCTCGTCAACCGGAGCCGTTCTCATGACCACCGATTCCCTGCGTATTGTCTTCGCCCTGTATCCCGGAGTCACCCATCTCGACTTCACCGGGCCTCATCAGTTCCTGTCGCGCCTCCCGGGAGCGGTGACCACCGTCGCCAGCCTCGACGGCGGCGAGATGGAGGCGGACGGCCTGACCTTCGC
>CAZISF010000028.1:11287-28952 GCA_964541915.1 uncultured Caulobacter sp. | reverse complement strand
CCACCGTCGCCAGCCTCGACGGCGGCGAGATGGAGGCGGACGGCCTGACCTTCGCCGGTCTGACGAAGTTCGAGGCCATCGACGGCTGCGATCTGCTCTGCATCCCCGGCGGCTTCGGGACGACCCAGGCCATGCTCGACCCGGTGTTCATCGGCCACATCCAGCGGCTGGCGGAGGGGGCGACGTACGTCACGTCGGTCTGCACGGGCTCGCTGATCCTGGCGGCGGCAGGCTTGCTCAAGGGCCGCAGGGCGGCCTGTCACTGGGCCTGGCGCGACCAACTGGCGCTGTTCGGGGCCATCCCTGATCCGGCGCGGGTGGTCCGCGATGGCCGCTACTTCACCGGCGGCGGGGTGACGGCGGGCATCGACTTCGCCCTGACCCTGGCCGCCGAGATCGCCGGCGACGACTTCGCCCAGGGCTTGCAGCTGGCCCTGGAGTACGCGCCTGCGCCGCCGTTCAATGCCGGGCGACCCGAGACTGCGCCGGCGCATGTGCTGGCGACGATCAGGGCGTTCAACGACCGGGCGATGTCGGTGCGCGTCGGCGCGGCGCAAGAGGCGGCGGCGAAGCTCTGAGGTCCTACTGAATCGAGCGTGAACAAATTCAAGGGCGTGGCTCTGCCCCTCCTCCGCTCATCCCCGCGAAGGCGGGGACCCAGGTGTTTTCCGGCGCAGAGATTTCAACGTCAGAGCCTGCCAAGGCTACCCTGGAAGCAAAAAGCCTGGGTCCCCGCCTTCGCGGGGATGAGCGGTATTGGGTACGGATCCTGGTCCGGGCCGGGGCTCAGGCGGTGACCGGCGTGGCGCGCCGCCGCGCCAGAAAGGCGAGGCATCCGGTGAGCAGCACGGCGGTCGTCGCGACGCTGGCCTCGGGTCCGAAGGTCCCGCCGGTCAGCCACCAGGGCGCGCCGGGCGCCGGCGCCAGGTCGACGACCAGGCTCTGGACCGCGATCCGGCTGCCGCTGACGTCCAGGCCGAACCCGACGCCCAGCAGCGTGTTCCAGGCCGTGTGCCAGGCGCAGACGCCCCAGAGCGAGCCCTCGCGGATGGCGTAGAGGCTGAGCAACACGGCGAACAGGATGATGTTGACCAGACCGAGGGCCAACGCCTTCGAGGGGGCGACATTGCCGGCGTGCAAGGCCGCGAACACCACGGCGTTCAGCAGCACGCCGATCGCCAGACCGTGGCGTGAGGCGACCAGCTGCAGGATCCAGCCGCGGAACATGATCTCTTCGGTCGCGCCCTGGATCATGTAGCCGGCGAACAGGCAGAGGATCGGGATGAACAGGGCCAGCGTCGGCGCCGCCCAGACGCCCGGCCCCTCAATGCGGTAGGCGCCGAACGCCCATGCCAGGCCGACCACGGCGGCCAGGCAGCTGAAGCCGACGAGCAGGCCACGCACGTAGCGCGCGACGGCCTTCCCATTGAGGCCAAGCGCCGCCGGCGGCCTTCGCTCGAACAGCCGCGCCCAGGCCAGGACGAGCAGGGCGGTGAAGCCGAACCCCGCCAGCATGAGGGCCGCCGGCCGCCACTGCGTGTCCAGATCCGCCGAGTGATAGCCCAGCGGCCGTTCGATGCCGAAGATCGACAGCAGCTGCCCGGCGATCAGGAAGGCGACCGTCAGGACAATCGCCGCGACTGTCCAGGTGCGCCGATGCCGCGGCCCGCGGGGCGCGTAGAGTTCAATGCCGCTCATGTGGATATCTTCCGGGCCCTGAAGCCCGCCCCCGGGATCGTTGCTGTATTTCCGGGGTCAATAGATCGCGGATCAGCGCGATGTGTAGTGAATTAGGTTTAACATTACCGGTCGGACAGGAAGGCGTTGCTTCTGGACGTGTGCGGCGTCACGCGTGATCTAGCCCCACCGCACACTGGTCATCGAGATGCCGGCGAAGACGTCGTCGTTGAAGAAACTCGCCCGCTCCCCGGCATCGGTCGCGCCCAGGGCGTAGAGCAGGGGCAGGTAATGTTCGGCGCTATTGATCGAGGCGGCGGCGTCCGGGCCGAGGGCTTCCCAGTCGATCAGCGGCCCGTGGTCGCCGGTTTCGATCAGGGTCTTGGCGGCGTCGTTGAAACGGGGCGCCCAGGGCGGGGTGGCGCCGGTGCGGAAGTCGACGTCGCGCAGATTGTGGACGATGTCGCCGCTGGCGACGATCAGCACGCGCTCGTCGCGCAAGGCCGCCAGCCGGCGGCCGGTCTCGTAGTGCCATGCGTTCGGTCGGGCGCGGTCAAGGCTCAACTGGACGATCGGCACGTGGGCGTCCGGATACATCGGCAGCAGCACGCTCCAGGCGCCGTGGTCGAGGCCGCGGTTCGGGTGCTGGACGACGGGGTCGGGGGCCAGCAGGTCGCCGACGCGCGCGGCCAGGGCGGGATCGCCGGGCGCCGGATACCGGACGTCGAACAGGGCCTGCGGGAAGCCGCCGAAATCGTGAATGGTCGAGGGGTGTTCAGAGGCGGAAACGGCCGCCGCGCCGCGTGTCTCCCAGTGGGCGGACACGCAGAGGATCGCCTTCGGCTCTGGCATCTGGCCGGCCACCGCCGCCCAGCCGCGCCGCCACGCGTTGTCCTCGATGGCGTTCATCGGCGAGCCATGGCCAAGAAAGAGCACCGGCATGCGCGCGGTCATGGGTGAATCCTTAAGTAACCAAGTTGGATACAGATGGGCAGCGGCCCGCCTGTTGCAATACCCCTTGGGAGACCCCGGAGTTTTCCCTTTTGACGCGAGAGTTGTCCCATTCAGTAGCCCGATCCGGGGAGTCCGGCCGTGGTGGCGCGCTGGACGCGCTGCGCTTCGCCGCGGCGCTGCTGATCGTGCTGTACCACTACGGCGCAGAGGCGCCTGTCGTGCTCGCGGACCTGCACCCGGTTTTCGGGCGGGGTTATCTGGCGACGGACTTCTTCCTGATCCTGTCGGGCTTTGTGCTGGGGCGCGCCTATGGCCACCAGGTCCTGTCGGGCCGCGTGAACCTGGTCGGCTTCGTAAGGAAGCGCCTGACCCGGCTGTGGCCGGCGCAGTTGATCGTGCTGGCGGTGATGGGCCTCATCGTGCTGCTGGCCGAGATGGCCGGCGACCAGCCCGTTCATCCGGCCAACTTCACGCCGGTCGCCCTGCTGATGCAGGCCTTCATGGTTCAGGCCTGGGGCGTCGCCGGCGGTGGCGGCTGGAACCACCCGAGCTGGTCGCTGTCGGCCCTGCTCGTCTGTTACGCCGTCTTCCCGCTGATCTGGCGCTGGGTCAGCCGCCTGACCAGTCCGGCCGCGCTGCTGGCGCTTGGCCTGACCGGCATGATGGGCGCGGACCTGATCTGCCAGGCCGTTTTCCACCACACCCTCTACGACCTGGACTTCAGCCTGGGCGTGGTGCGCGCCGCGCCGCTGTTCCTGCTCGGCGTCTGCATTGCCCGGATGGTCGAACTGGGCGCGCCGTCGGTGGCGATGGCCCGGGTGCTGGCGGGACTCGCCTTTGTCGCCTTCGTCATGCTGCAGGTCGCCGGCCGGGTTGATCTGGCCAGCCTGCTCTGCATCGTGGTGATCGTCTGGGGGCTTGGACGCCTTCCGGTGCGCCGCCCGTCGGCGCTGGTTGAGCAGGGGGCGAAGCTGTCGTTCGCGCTGTTCGTCACCCATGCCCTGACCGGGCTGCTGTGGTTCGGCGCGCTGGAGACCCTGGCGCGCAACGTGACGCTGCCGCCGGCGCTTCACTGGGGTCTGTGGGCTCTGTCGCTGCCGGCCGCGATGATCGTGGCGGCGCTGTTTCACCGCTTCGTCGATGAGCCGGTGCAAGCCTGGCTGGCGAAGCGACGGGCGTCCCGCGCGGTGGAAGCCGCCGCCTAGTGGACGTATGACCCGGCGTTGATGTCGATCGTCGCGCCCGTCGCATGGTCGGCGAGGCCGCTGGCGAGGAACACCACCGTCGGCGCGATGTCCCTGGGCTCGGTAAGGCGGCTCAGGGCGATGTCGCTGGTGGCGTAGTCCTCGCCATACTGGTCGATGAAATCCTGGGCCATGGCCGTGCGGGTGAAGCCCGGCGCGACGTTGAAGGCCACGATCCCCTGCTTGCCGAAGCCCCGCGCGATAGAGCGGGTCAGAGCGACCATGCCGCCCTTTGAAGCGGCGTAGGCGATGTAGTCCGGCTGGTCGCCGCGGAACGCCGCCCGCGAGCTGATGTTGATGATCCGCCCCCCGCCGCTGGCCGCGAAGTGGTCGGTGGCCAGCCGGCAAAACAGGGCGGCGGCGCGCAGGTTCACATCGAGCGTGCGGTTCCAGATCTCCAGCCAGCGCTCGATCGACGGGTCATCGACGGCGGTGGCGACGCCGGCGTTGTTCACCAGCACGTCGATGCGGCCATAATGGGCGACCACGGATTCCCAGAGCGCGATGCAGGCGGCCGGGTCGGCGAGGTCAGCGGCGAAGGTCCGGGCGTTGTGGCCGCAGGCGGCGGCGACCTGCGCCGCGTCGTCGGGCGAGGCGGAATAGTGCACGGCCACTGTCGCGCCCGAGCCCGCCAGACCCGTCGCGATCGCTGCGCCGATGCCGCGGCTGGCTCCGGTGACGAGCACGGTCTTGCCTGTGAGGTCGATGTGCATGGGATCAGGCCGCGTCCAGGCCGATGTCCAGCACACTCGCCGAGTGGGTCAGCGCCCCGACGCTGATCACGTCGACGCCGGTCTCGGCGATGTCGCGGACGGTGTCGAGGGTCACGCCGCCGGAGGCTTCCAGCACCACGCGGCCGGCGGTCATGCCGACGGCGATGCGCAGGTTTTTCAGGCTGAAGTTGTCGAGCATCACGACGTCCGGACCGGCATCGAGGGCCTCGACCAGTTGGGCAAGGCTGTCGACCTCGCACTCGACCTTGACCAGATGGCCGGCGAAGGCGCGGGCGCGGCGGATGGCCTCGCCGACCCCGCCGCAGGCCGCGACGTGGTTGTCCTTGATCAGGATGGCGTCATCCAGGCCGAAGCGGTGGTTCAGCGCCCCGCCGCAGCGGACGGCGTACTTCTCCAGGGCGCGCAGGCCGGGCGTGGTCTTGCGGGTGTCGGTGATGCGGGCGGTCGTGCCGGCGACGGCGTCGACATAGGCGCGGGTCAGGGTCGCCACGCCGCTGAGCCGGCCGAGCAGGTTCAGCGCCGTGCGCTCGGCCGACAGAAGCGCGCGGGCGTTGGCCGAGACTTTCGCCAACACCGTTCCGGCCGCGACCTGATCGCCGTCGCTGACCCTGGTCCTGAACTTCGCCTCGGGGTCCATCGCCAGGATCGCCAGCCGCGCGCAGGCGAGGCCCGCGATGGTCCCGGCCTTGCGGGCGCCGAAGGTCGCCTCCAGCCGGGCGTCAGGGTCGATGCAGGCCAGGGCGGTTATGTCGCCCGCCCGGCCGAGGTCCTCGGCGAGGGCCGCGCGGACGACGGGATCGATCAGCAGGTCGGGGAGGGGGGCGATCAAGCGGAGGTCCCTTTCATCAGGCCCTGGGTCAGGAGGCGGGTGGCGTGGCGGACTTCGCGGCTGGTGCGGTCCGGATCAGCCGAGACGGCGATTCGCAAGGCGCCCTGCACGAACGCGCCAAACAGCATGTGGGCCACGGCGGGAACGGCGTCCGCCTCGAGCAGGTCGGCTTCAACGAGATGGCCCAGGGCGTGGGCGATGAGGCCAATGCCGACCGGCTCCTGCATCGCCATCCACTGTTCGACGCCGAGCACGGCCGGCCCGTCGATCAGCAGCATCTGGCGCATTTCGGCGGACTCATAGACGTCCAGCCACTTGTCGCCGCCGGTGACGATCTCGTCCACGGCGTGCTCGGTGACGCCCATGGTGGCCTGATCGACGGCCTGACCAACCTCGATCAGCATGGCCTCGCAGGCCGCCCGGAACAGGTCGGTCTTGTCCTTGAACTGGTAGTAGACGGCGCCCTTGGTCAGGCCGGCGGCGGCGGCGATCTCGTCGACCGAAACTTCCGAGAATCCCTTCTGCGTGAACAGCCGGCGACCCTGGGCGATCAGCCTTTCGCGGTTGGTCAGCGGCGCCGTGGTTGACATCATACCATCAGTATGTTGCATCATACCGCCAGTATGACAGGGTCCGGAGACCACGCCAATGCGCCTCGCTACCTGGAAGATCGTCGGGCTTTCCGCCCTTGTCGCCCTGGCTATCGGCGTGACCGCCATGGCCCTGCAGGGCGGATGGAGCGCGGACGGGGCGGGCGCCGGCACGCGGCTGACGGCGCGCTGGTCGTTTCCCTGGTTCATCGCCGCCTGGTCTGCCTCGTCGCTGGCGATCCTCTGGCCAGGCGGTTGGCGGACAGCGTTGCTGCGCCGCCGTCGGGCCGTCGGCCTGGCCTTCGCCGCGAACCACGGGGTGCACCTGGGCTTCATCCTGCTGGCGGCGTTCGTCTTCGGACACGAGAATGCAAAGCTGCAGATCTACGGCGGCGGCTTTGCCTATGTGCTGATCGCCCTGATGGCGACGACTTCCAACGATCTGTCGGTCAGACTGTTGGGGCCAAAGGTCTGGAAGGGCCTGCACGCCACCGGCGGCTGGGTGGTGCTGTTCATCTTCACCCGCAGCTACGTCGGCCGGCTCGGCGAGAAGCCGTGGCTGGCGATTCCGGCGGTAACGCTGATCGGTCTGGCGCTGCTGCTGCGGCTGGCGGCGTACCTGAAAACGCGACGGCGCCTGCAGGCGGCCTGAGGCCGTCGGGGTCATTCCGCGGCGACCTTGAGGGCCTGCTGGCCCGGGTGGGTCAGGAAGGTGCGGGTGGGGGGCTCGGCCGACAGAGGGTAGTCGGTGCGATAGTGGGCGCCACGACTCTCCCGGCGGGCAAGCGCGGCCTCGGCGACGAGACCGGCGGCGGCCAGGATCGGACCTTCGCCGTGGCGGGCCTTCATGACCTCGATCGTTTCAACCAGCCGGGTCAGGCCTTCACCGTCGCGGACAACGCCGGCGTCGTGGGTCATCGCGCGGCGTAGCTCGGCCAGGGCCGGGGCGGGCAGATCCGGCAGGGCCTCGCCGACGATGACGCGGCCGACCGGCGCGTCGAGATCGCGGGCCGCCGCACCGGCGCGGGCGCCGAACACCGCCGCCTCAAGCAGCGAATTGGAGGCCAGGCGATTGGCGCCGTGGACGCCGGTCGAGGCGCATTCCCCGGCGGCGTAGAGACCGGCGAGGGTCGTGGCGCCGGTCGCGTCCGTGACCACGCCGCCCATGTGGTAGTGGCAGGCCGGCGCGACCGGGATGACCTGGTGGCGCGGGTCGATGCCGGCGCTGACGCAGGCGGCGAACACGCCCGGGAACTCGTCGGGGAAGTGGCTGCCGACGGCCGTGCGGGCGTCGAGGAAGGCGCCACGCCCAGCGACGATCTCGGCATGGATGGCGCGGGCCACGACGTCGCGCGGCGCCAGTTCGGCGGCAGGGTCGTAGCGGATCATGAAGGCTTCACCCCGGGCGTTGAGCAACCTCGCCCCCTCGCCGCGCAGGGCTTCGGTGGCCAGCGGGGCGGGATCACGCCCGATGTCGATGGCCGTCGGGTGAAACTGGACGAACTCGGGGTCGGCGATGACCGCCCCGGCCAGGGCGGCGAGACCAAGGCCCTCGCCTTTCAACTCGGCGGGGGTGGTGGTGACGGCGTAGAGGCCGCCGATGCCGCCGGTCGCCAGAACCACCGCGTCCGCGGTGATCGCCAGCAGCCGGCCCTTGTGTTCGGCCAGCACGCCGCGCACCCGGCCGGTCGCGTCCTGCAGCAGCAGTCGGGCGCGGACGCCGGCGCGGGTGCTGATCAGAGGCGAGACGTAGGCGGCCACGGTCATGGCGCGCATGATTTCGGCGCCGGCCTGATCACCTTTCACCCGGGCGACCCGGGCCCGGCTATGGGCGGCCTCAAGGCTTTGGGCGAAGTGACCGTCGGCCGTGCGGTCGAACGGCGCGCCGAGCTGCGCCAGATGGCGGACGGCGTCCGGTCCTTCGCGGGTCAGGATATCGACCATCTCCGGGTCGCAGAGTCCGGCGCCGGCGGCCAGGGTGTCGGCGGCGTGCAGGGCGGGGGCGTCGTCCTCACCCAACGCCGCGGCCATGCCGCCTTGGGCCCAGGCCGAGGAACAGCCCTGGTTCAGCGGCGTCGGCGACAGCACCAGCGCCTTGCGCGGCGCGGCGGCCATGGCGGCGGTCAGGCCGGCCAGGCCCGCGCCGATCACCAGCACGCCGTCGTGATGGATGCGCTCGGTCATCTCAGTTCCAATGCGGCTCGGGCTGGATCGGCCACGACCATCGCGTCGAAGGCGTCCTGCAGGCTGCAGCCATGGCGGATCAGTTCTTCCACCACGTTGCGGGCATTCAGGGGCAGCAGGCTGCTCCAGGGTTTGCTGACCTCCGGCGGAGTCGCCTTGACCCCGTAGGCGAGGCCGAGTTTGCGGATGGCGATCATCACGGCCTCCCTCAGATCAGTTCGACGGCGACGTGATGGCGCGCCTTGACGAGGTCGTAACGCGCGGGCTGAGCCGGCGGGGGCAGGTCGATCATCCGCTGCACGGCCAGGCGCGCGCGGACAGCCAGGGTCGGGTCGACCGTGACCTCGAACTGTTCCTTCTCCAGCGCCTCGAGAATGTTCAGCAGGCTGATCTGCTTCATGTGCGGACACATGTTGCAGGGGCCGATGAACTGGGTGTCGGGGGCGTCGGCCTGGACGTTGCTGGCCATCGAGCACTCCGTGATCAGCACCACCTGCCTGGGCTTCCGCGTCACGACGTAGTCGTTCATCGCGGCCGTCGAGCCGGCGAAGTCGGCGGCGGCGATGACTTCCTCCGGGCATTCGGGGTGGGCGAGGATTTCGGCGCCGGGGTAGGCCGCGCGCATGTCGGCCACGTCCTGGGCGTTGAAGCGCTCGTGCACCTCGCAGCGGCCCTGCCAGGCGATGATCTTCACGTCGGTCTGGGCCGCGACGTTGCGGGCGAGGTACTCGTCGGGGATCAGGATCACCCGGTCGACGCCCCATTCCTTCGCGGCCCACTCGACCACCTGGACCGCGTTGGCGCTGGTGCAGCAGATATCGGTCTCGGCCTTCACCTCGGCCGTCGTGTTCACATAGGTGACGACCGGCAGGCCGGGGTAGCGCTGCTTGATCAACCGCACGTCCGCGCCGGTGATCGAGCTGGCAAGGCTGCATCCGGCGCGCAGGTCGGGAATCAGCACCATCTTGTCCGGGCAGAGCACCTTGCTGGTCTCGGCCATGAAGTGCACGCCGGCCTGGACGATGATCTTCGCGTCCGACCGGGCCGCCTCGCGGGCCAGACCCAGGCTGTCGCCGACATAGTCGCCGACGCCATGGAAGATCTCGGGCGTCATGTAGTTGTGGGCCAGGATGACCGCGTTCTTCTCGCGCTTGAGCCGGTTGATGCGGGCGATGAGCGGCGCGTGGACGCGCCATTCGAACGGCGTGACCCGGTCCTTGACCTTTTCCCATGCGGACGCCGTGGCGGCCTCAACCTCTGGAGTGAAGTCGAGCGGTGCGAACCCGTCAGCCATCTCAATCCTCCTTATGCTCAAGATGAGCATTTCAGGGGCCTGTAAAACGCCGCGAGCGGACTGTTCCGCCCCGGCGCGAACCACTTATGCTATGTCTGAGCAAAAGTGGTGGAAGTTCTATAGACCCGTCACGGGACGGACGCAACCGTAAACGCGACCCGGCGCGCGAACCCGCGGGCGGCCCGTCAACGCGACGCCGTCTTGCCACGATGCGGAACGCCCTTCACTAGTCTGCGCTTGAGGTGGTGCGACCCGCTTCGCCGCCCAGCCAAGGTTTCAGAGGATCGCTTGATCGCGGACTTGCGTCATATGTCCCGGCGTTTGCTGGTCCTGATGGCGGCCATCAGCCTGTCTGCCTGTGTCACCGACTATCGGGTCGCGGCGGGAACAGGCCGCATGGGCGGTGTCGTCGCGGTGGCGCGAGGGCTGTCCAATGATGCGCTCGCGCGCCTGACCGCCGACATGGATCCGGCCATGCTGGCGCTCGCGAAGCGGCATGACCCGGTGCGGACGCGGGACACCTGGGGGCGTGTCGTCGGCTGGACCAGCTATGACCTGACCCGCATCCCGACGCTGGGCGCGCTTGAGCTCGGAACCGGCGACGCCCTGCTGATCAATGCCCTCAAGCCGTTTGGAGCCGGCCCGACGCCACCGGCCCGTCCGTTCGTGCTGAATGCCTCAGCCGAGGACCGGGCGAGGGCCGAGGAGTGCCTGACCCAGGCGATCTACTACGAGGCGGCCGTCGAGCCCGTCGAAGGCATGGCGGCGGTGGCACAGACCGTGCTCAACCGGTTGCGCCATGCGGGCTACCCCAAGTCGGTCTGCGGCGTCGTCTACGAAGGCTCCCTGCGGGCGACCGGTTGCCAGTTCAGCTTCACCTGCGACGGCTCACTCGCGCGCATTCCGAACCCTGTGTTGTGGGAGAGGGCGCGCGGCGTCGCCCGGCGGGCGCTGAACGGCTACGTCATGACCGCCGTCGGCACCGCGACGCACTATCACGCGGACTATGTGGCCCCCTACTGGGCCCCGACGCTGTACAAGATCACCCAGATCGGCCGGCACATCTTCTATCGCTGGACGGGTCCCGCCGGGCTGCCCCGGGCCTTCTCGGCGCGGTACGCGGGCGGCGAGGCCAATCTGTCGGCCGACATTCTGCAGGGCTTTGACGCCCGGACCGAGGGCGGCCAGCTGCTGGGCGACGGCGCCCGGATCGCCCCCACGACCCGGTCCGTCACCCTCGACGTCGCGGGTGAAAGCCGCACCTACACGATCCTGGTTCCCGGCTCGGCCGGCGAGGAACAGGTCCGCGTCGTCGGAGCCCTGCAGCCGGCCCGCCGACCGCCGACCGCCCAGGAAATCGCGGACATCAATGCGCGTCTCAAGGCGATGGAAAACGCGGACGGGCCTGTTGCGACCGCTCCGCCGACCGGGGCGTCCGATCCCAAGGCCGGCGACCTGCCGATCGCGACGCGGCGAGAGCCCTAGGTCAGTCTCGGCCCAATCCGAAGGCCTTCGCGTAGGTCACCGCGACAGGTCCATCCAGCGCACCCGACTTGAGCGCCAGCGCCATGAACGATGGGCCGTTGAACGGCGCCCTGATCGTCCTCGCCAACTCCGCCGAATAGCCTACACGGGGGTAGTAGGCCGGGTGTCCCACCACGACCGCCGCCTCGACGCCCGCGGCGCGGCAGAGTTCGTGGCCGACCTGCATCAGCATCGTGCCGAGGCCATCCTTCTGGCGGTCAGGATGGACCGACAGCGGCGCCAGGGCTGCGAACCGGGCGCCGGTATCGGTCGCCAGCGGGCTGAACAGGACATGGCCGACGACAGCCTCGTCCTCGACCGCCACCAGCTCGACAAGGGCGTCGCCATCGGCGCGCAGGGCGTCGACGAGCGCGGCCTCGTCCGGTTGTCCGAAGGCGGCCGTGACGACCGCGCGGATGGCGTCGTGATCCCCGGCGTCGGCCGGGCGGATCACCATGCGCCGATCTTGGCGGCCTCGCCGTGGCTGATCGGGTGGTGAGCCGCTTCGTGGTCCTGCTCGGCAAGGAAGCGCACCGCTTCCAGCGCGGCCATGCAGCCCATGCCGGCGGCGGTGACGGCCTGGCGGTAGATGTCGTCGGTCACGTCGCCTGCCGCATAGACGCCGGGAATGGCGGTCGAGGCCGTGCCCGGCCTGACCGACAGATAGCCGCCCGCGTGCGTCTCCAGCTGGTCCCTGAACAGCTCCGACGACGGGGCGTGGCCGATGGCGATGAACACACCGTCGGCGCTGACCTGGCGGGTCTCGCCGGTCTTGACGTTCTTCAGCCGCGCGCCGGTGACGCCCATCGGGTCGGTCTCGCCCTGGATCTCGTCGATGGCGTGGTCCCAGATCACCTCGATCTTCGGATTGGCGAACAGCCGCTCCTGCAGGATCTTCTCGGCGCGGAACTCGTCCTTGCGGTGGACCACCGTGACCTTGCTGGCGAAGCTGGTCAGGAACAGCGCTTCCTCGACCGCCGTGTTGCCGCCGCCGACCACGATGACCTCCTTGCCGCGATAGAAGAAGCCGTCGCAGGTGGCGCAGGCGGAGACGCCGAAGCCCTGGAACCGCGCCTCGCTGTCCAGGCCCAGCCATTTGGCCTGGGCGCCCGTGGCGATGATCACCGTCTCCGCCAGCCAGTCCTGGCCGCTGTCGGTCCTGATCCGGAACGGGCGCTGCGAGAGGTCGGCCTCCAGCACGATGTCGCTGATGATCTCGGCGCCGACATGCGCGGCCTGGGCCTGCATCTGGTCCATCAGCCAGGGGCCCTGGATGACGTCGGCGAAGCCGGGATAGTTCTCGACGTCGGTCGTGATGGTCAGCTGGCCGCCGGGCTGGATGCCCTGGATGACGACGGGCTTGAGCAGCGCGCGAGCGGCATAGATGGCGGCGGTCCAGCCGGCGGGGCCGGAACCGATGATCAGGCAGCGGGTGCTGCGGGGCGTGTTTGTGGACATGGGCGGTAATTTAGGGATGATTCCTCTGTTCCGCGATGGCGGACCCTCGGGGGAGGAGAGAATGAATTACCGGATTGCGGCCGTGACGGTGAGCGCGGCGATCGCGGCGGCGGTGCTGACGCGGCATCACGGGCTTGTCTGGGGCATCGGCGGCGGCGTGGGCGTAGGGCTCGTGGTGGCGCTGGTCTTCCTGCTGTTCGGTCGCGGCAAGCCCGGGACATGAACGGTCGCCGGATTGCCATCGGCATCGGAGCCGGGGTCGCCATCGGCGCCGGGCTGGGTGTCGCGCTCCACAATGTCGCCCTGGGCGTCGCGCTCGGCGTAGTGTTTGGCGTGGCCCTGTCCGCCAGCTCTACCCGGCGCAAGGGCGAGGGATCAGGCTCGGGCGCCGAGGGCTGGTCCGGCGACGGCGGAAGTCATGGCCGCGATCATGGCGACGGCGGGTCGCATGACCATGGCGGCGACAGCGGCGGCGACAGTGGCGGCGACGGCGGCGGGGACTGAAGTCCGCGAACCGGTCTAGGATGAAGGCGACTCATCCGCTTCGAGCCCCGCCATGTCCGCCACCTCAGACATCGAGATCGCCGGCCGCAAGATCGGTCCCGGCCATCCGCCCTACGTCATCTGCGAGCTGTCGGGGAACCACAATGGCAGCCTGGAGCGCGCCCTGACGATGATCGACGCGGCGGCCGCGACAGGCTGCGACGCGATCAAGATCCAGACCTATACCGCCGACACCATCACCCTCGACGTCGACCGGCCAGAGTTCGTCATTCACGGCGGCCTGTGGGACGGCCGGACGTTGCACGACCTCTATCAGGAAGCCCAGACCCCCTACGAATGGCACGCGGCATTGTTCGCGCGGGCGGCCGAGCGCGGCGCGACCCTGTTTTCCAGCCCGTTCGACGAGACGGCGGTCGACCTGCTCGCCGGGCTCAACGCGCCCGCCTACAAGATCGCCAGCTTCGAGGCGGTCGACCTGCCGCTGATCCGCTACGCGGCGGCGCAGGGAAAGCCGTTGATCATCTCCACCGGCATGGCCAACCTGACCGAGATGGAGGCGGCCCGCGACGCGGCGCTCGGAGGCGGGGCGAGCGGGGTGCTGATGCTCCACTGTGTATCGAGCTATCCGGCGACCTTCGAGGACGCCAACGTGCGGACCATTCCCGACATGGCTGCCCGGCTCGGCGTGCCGGTCGGCCTGTCGGACCACACGCCTGGCACGGCGACAGCGGTGGCGGCTGTGGCGCTGGGCGCCTGCGTGATCGAGAAGCACTTCACCCTGGCCCGGTCGGACGGCGGGCCCGACGCGGCCTTCAGCCTCGAGCCAGCCGAGTTCACGGCCCTCGTCCGCGACTGTCGGGACGCCTGGGCGGCGCTGGGAAAGGCCCACTACGACGTGCTGGGCTCGGAAGCCGGGAACCGTCAGTTCCGGAGGTCGCTGTATGTGACCGCGCCGGTGAAGGCGGGCGAGGTGCTGACCAAGGCCAATGTCCGGTCGGTGCGGCCCGGCAATGGCTTGCCGCCGGCGGAGCTGGACCGGGTGCTGGGCCGAAAGGCCAGCTGCGACCTCTGTTTCGGTGAGCCGCTCGACTGGGACATGATCGCCTAAATCCTCCCCTTCGGGGAAGGTGGCCCGAGGGGCCGGAGGCGGTCACCCGAAATCTGAGCCGACCCCCTCAGTCAGGCCTGCGGCCTGACAGCTCCCCCGATGGGGAGCATCTTCTCAATGCTACTCCGGCAGCAGGCCCAGCCGCTTGCCGACGATCCGGTCCAGGCCGCGTTTGGACAGGACGTTCTCCGACATGAACACCTGGAACGGATCGGGCGAGACTGTGTAGCGGACCTTCGGGTTTGCCGTGGTGAGCGCCTTGTGGATCACTTGGCCAAGCTTTTCGGGCGCCAGGCCCTTGGCGCCGAGGCCGAGCATGTAGGCCTGCAGGCGCGCGAGGGGCGCCGCATAGACGGTATTGGCGTAGGCCGTGATGTCGAGGTCCTCGGCCTTGCTCCAGATTGGCGTGGCGACCGCGCCGGGCGCGACGACGATCACGTCGACGCCGAACGGAAGCAGTTCGCGGCGCAGGGCTTCGGACAGGCCCTCGACGGCGAACTTCGACGCCGAATAGGGAGCCATGAACGGATTGCCAGTGCGGCCGGCGACCGAGGAGATGTTGACGATCCGGCCCGGATCCTTGCGCGCCGGGCTCTCGGCGCCGAGCAGGGGCGCGAAGGCCTGGGTCACCGTGACGATGCCGGTGACATTGACCTCCATCTGCTTGCGGAATTCCTCGACCGGCAGGTGCAGCAGGGGGCCGGCGACAGCGATGCCGGCGTTGTTGACCAGGCCCGTAAGGGTTCGGCTGCCCAGCGCCGCCTCGACCTGGCGCGCGCCCGCGCGGACGGCGACCTCGTCCGTGACGTCGAACAGCAGGGACGTGAAGGCGTCCCCGAACTCGGCCTTGAGCCGCTCGCCGTCGGCCGCCTTGCGGACGCTGCCGAAGACGTGGAAGCCGTTCTTCACCAGCACCTTGGTCGCGCCCCAGCCGATGCCGGTGGAGACGCCGGTGACGACGACGGATTTCTTCTGGATGGTCATGCTCGCCCCCCGAGTGCGTTCGCTTTGAGAACTATATGGCCCCCAAAGCTGACGTTCGCCAGAGGCGCGCCGATTTGGCTTAAGGTGCGCCGACTCAAACCGTCCGGTCTCTCATGAGCGCGCCCCGCATCCTGTTCGTCTGTGACGCCGGCCCCAATGTGGGCGGCGGGCACGTCATGCGCTGTCTGACCCTGGCTGGAGCGCTGACGGCGAGCGGCGCCTCGTGCGCCTTCGTCCGCACGCCGGAGGCCGCCGACATCCTCGCCCGTTATGCCCCGGAGATGCCCTTGGTGGGACAGGATGCTCCCGCTGACCTGGTCGTCCTGGATTCCTACCGCATGGCCCCCGCGACGGAGCCTGGTTGGCGCGGCCGGGCGGGCCGTCTGGCGGTGATCGACGATTTGGTCAGGTCGCACGACGCCGACCTGGTGCTGGATCCCTCGTTCGGCCGCGCGGCGGCGGACTACAGCGCGCCCGTGGTGTTGGCGGGCCCCGAGTATGCCCTGGTGCGGCCTGCATTCGTGGCCGCGCGCGAAGCGTCGCTGGCGCGGCGCGGCGAGCCGGCGCGGCGGTGCCTGGTGTCGCTGGGTCTGACCGACATCGCCGGCATTACCGGCCGGGTGGTCGCGGCGCTGGCGGATAGCGGCCTGGCTCTGGACGTCATTGTCGGGGCCGGGGCGCCGAGCCTGCCGGCGCTTGAGGCTATGGCGGCGGACGGACGCGTTGTCCTGCACGTTGACACGCATGATATGGCCGGGCTGATCACCCGCGCGGATCTCTGCGTCGGCGCGGGCGGATCGAGCGTCTGGGAGCGGGCCTGCCTCGGTCTGCCGACCGTGACGCTGATCCTCGCCGACAACCAGCGTGATATGGCGATGCGGCTGGACGCGGCCGGGGTCACCGTCGCGCTGGATGCGCGGTGGCCTGGGCTGGAAGCGCGGGTGTCGGATGCCGTTTCACAGCTCGTGCGGGATGATCGGCTGAGGGCCGGCCTGTCGGCGACGTCGGCGAAGCTGTGCGACGGTCTGGGGGCGGAGCGGGCGGCGGCGGCGCTGCTGACTCTCGTGCTCGAAATCCGCACTTGAAAACACCGTCATGGCCCGACTTGTTCGGGCCACCCAAGAATACGGTGGTCCGGCAGGTGGGCGCGGGACCTTCCGCAAAACTCATTGCGCTTGGATGGCCCGAACAAGTCGGGCCATGACCGGATTCAAGAGGGCAGAACAAACCCCTTCTCCGCCAGCCGCGCCGCCATCTCGACGCGCCGCTCCGTCCAATCCTCGGCCAGCAGGCCCAGCCCCAGCACATCCACCCCTGCACCGTCCTTGACGATGTGGCGGCGGAAGCGGGCTTCCTGAACGAAGCCGTGCTTCTCGTGCAGTTTCCAGACCGCTTCGTTGCCGGCCAGCACCTCGCACCACAGCTTGGTCAGGCCTTCGGGCCCGAAGACATGCTCGATCATCCAGAACTCGACGAAGCTGCCGAGGCCGAGGCCCCGGACTGACGGATCGGCGAGGTAGTAGGCCCATGCGCAACGGCCGTGGCGGCGGTCGATGTCGTAGAGGTTGGCCAGGCCCACCGGCTTGCCGTCGGCCTCGATGATCCAGTAGCGCCGCCGGTCATCGCCCGGGATGCCGGCGATCCAGCGGGCATGCTCCTCGGCGCTGATCAGGTGGTCGGTGTACATGTACGACCGCACCGCCTCGCTGTTGCGCCAGGTAAGGAGGAGATCGCTGTCTTCAGGCGTCAGGTCGCGCAGGGTGACGGTCGGAGCGGTCATACGCGACGGTCTCCGCCAAGGTCGGCGAGATCCGGTCGGCCGTGGATGAATTTGCGGACGGCGTCGGAGGTGAAGGCGCGGTCGGTCTTGTAGAGCGCGTCGTAAACGGCGGCCATGAAGGCGTAGTCGTCCGGCCGGTCGACGGTCCAGCGCACCTCGCCTTCGTCGACCGGCTGCGAATGGAAGGCCAGCCGGTACTGATCCGGATTGTTCCAGATGCCCCAGGTGACGTGCTCGTGCTCCTCCGGCGTGGCAGCCGCCAGCGCGGCCCGGCGCAGGATGTCCGCCTTCATCACCTCGACGTCGAGGCCCTTGGGAAAGGTGCGGTGGGGCGGCGTGTTGCTGGCGTAGTCGGCGCCGGTCTCGAGCAGGGTTTCGATCGTCTCGTCGATGACGAAGGGATCGGCCAGCGGGCAATCGGCGGTCAGGCGGACGACATGGTCGGCCGGGCCATGCTCCTCCAGGGCGCCGACAAAGCGCGCCAGCACGTCCTCGAGCGAACCGCGGTGGACGGCGATACCCTCCTTGCGGACGACCTTTTCGATGACATCGTCGCCGGGGCTGAGGCTGGTGGCCACGACCAGCTTGTCGATCCGGCGCGCGCGGGCGACGCGCTCGATCTGCCGCACGATCATCGGAGCGCCGGCCAGCGGCATCAGCACCTTGCCCGGGAGGCGGGTGGAGCTCATGCGGGCCTGGAGGATAGCGAGGATCATCGACGCCGACGCTAGGTCGCGTCGCGCTTCGCGTCCATCCGCGCGAGGATTTCCTTCGCCGCGCGGTCGGTCTCGGCCAGGGGCT
>CAZISF010000028.1:397-11187 GCA_964541915.1 uncultured Caulobacter sp. | reverse complement strand
GCGTCCATCCGCGCGAGGATTTCCTTCGCCGCGCGGTCGGTCTCGGCCAGGGGCTCGTAGCTCCAGCTGTGGAAGGCTCCGCCGAAGGGGCGGGCGGCGCCGTGGCTTTCCAGCTCCTCGTGGAACAGGCGGAACTTCAGGCTCTGGCCGTCCATCTTGAGGATGAACACCGGCTTGCCGGTGCCGGCCGCCTCGGTGGCCATGTTGGCCGAGTCCTCGGTGACCAGGACGTAGTCGGCGCCGGCGAGGAAGGCGAAGTAGGGGTTGTCGCCTTCGCCCTCCCAGATGATCCCGGGCAGGTGTTTGAGGCGCGCGGTCAGCAGGGCTCGCGCCTGGGGCGGCGTGCGGCGCGAAAAGGTCATCAGCAGCGAGCCGCCGTCCTGTTCGAGGGGCAGCTGGATCTGCTGGGCGATCTGCGCCGCCCGTTCCGGCGACAGGTCGAAGGCCTTGGACCTGCCGCCGATCAGCACCGCCGCGCGTGGATGCGGCAGGGGGTCGATCGCCGCGGCGAAGCGCGCGTATTCGTCGGCCAGCTTCTTCGCCGTCACCCGATGCGGCGCGCCGATGATCGAGACGATGTTGTCGCCCTTCAGCCGGTCATGGTTGGGCGGCACGACCAGATCGAACAGGCCGGCCGGCGCGCGGGGGTCCTGGATCTGAACCACGAAGGTCTTGCCGCCGGTCCATTTTCGCAGGCGGATCGACAGGGGCAGGGTGGCGCGACCCGCGGCCACGACCAGATCCGGCCAAGGCGCGTCGAAGTCGCTCTCCGGGGTCATCCAGCGGCGGGGAAACAGGGTCAGCCACCACGGCAGGCGTCCGAGGCGACCCTTCCAGCCGATGCGCTTGACGACGACCTTCGCCTTGCGCTGGCGCGCGACAGCTTCGGCCAGACCGACGGCCTGGGCCTCGATGCCGGCGCGCCCGTCGGACACGGCCCAGATCACGATCGGCGGTGTTGAAGGTTTCCTGGTCACGGGCGCCCAATGTCCGTCATCGTCGGACCCGGACAGGCCCGACGATGACGGTGGAAAGATGGCGCTAGGCCACCCACTCCACCTTCAGGATTTCATAGGCCTTGACGCCGCCCGGGGTGTTTACCTCGACGACTTCGCCTACTTCCTTGCCGATCATCGCGCGCGACAGCGGCGAGGACAGCGAGATGCGCCCCTGCTTCACGTCGGCTTCGTGTTCGCCGACGATCTGGTAGCGGCCCTCGTCCTCGGTGTCCTCGTCGACGACGGTGACCGTGGCGCCGAACTTCACCTGGGTGCCCGACAGGCGCGAGACGTCGATGATCTGCGCGCGCGCGATCTTGTCTTCGATCTCGGCGATGCGGCCTTCGATCCAGCCCTGACGTTCCTTGGCCGCGTGGTACTCGGCGTTCTCACTGAGGTCGCCATGCGCGCGCGCCTCGGAGATCGCCGCGATCACACTCGGCCGCTCCAGCGTCTTCAAACGCTTCAGTTCTTCGTCGAGGGATGTATATCCCCCGGCGGTCATCGGCACTTTTTCCATTCGGAGATTAGCTCGGGTTCGCCCTGGGGAGGTGTTGATATCCGGCCGCGGGCGCAGACGTCCGGGGGCGGCAAGACTAGTCCGGCGGGTCCGGAATTACAAGCCCGATGCTGCGATGCAGCGGAAGCGCCGGGCCTTCGCGGGAAGGCTTTGGCTAGATTCCGTGGAGCAGAGCCCTGTATTCGAGGCTCGACGACGGGGTTCACGGACGGAATTGCCGGGAAAAGGCCGAGCGTTCGAGGTCAACGCAGGGCCCGATACCCGAAAAGGACAGATGCCGTAGACGGTTCGATTCTGCTCGACCGGCCGGGATCGCCGCGGAGGTCAGGACCAGACCGCGTCGGGATCTCCCTCGATCTGCGGGATCCGCTCCGGCGCCAGGTCGTCGGCGTCGATCGGGCCGACGAGCAGTTGCATCGACAGTTGCACGAGCACCGCCATGACCAGCCAGGAGCCGGCGGCGATGGCGATGGGCCAGGGGCCGTCGCCAAAGGTGAGGGCGCCCGAGCCCAGCGTCAGAAGAAGGTCGCGGCCGAGCCCCAGGCCGACGAAGCCGGCGAAGAAGCCCATCTCGCCGGCGGCGCCCCAGTTGCGGATCATCCGCCAGCCGACGAGTCCCAGACCGCCGCCGAACCAGAACATCACCGGCAGATAGGTTACGACGGGGGCGTAGGGGGTGTCGCCGAAACTCCACCAGTCGAACTGGAAGGCGGCCGTGTCGACGCCGAACCGCAGCGCCGCCGCGACCAGCCCGCCCATCAACGCCGCCGCCGTGCGCCAGTAGCTGGCCCGCGTGAGCCAGACGCTGCCCAGGAACAGCAGCACCGAAAACAGTGACGCGACCCAGATGACCATCGAGACCATGGCGAAATCCCTTCAGCCTGACGCTAGGTCCGGCCGGCGGTCGACGCACCCGGCTTCACCCTCGGGATGAGCGTCGTGGTTAACCGTTCAGGCGGGAGTTGCGCGCCGCCGGGTAAGGCTGTCAGGACAGGCCCATGACCGCCGCCCAGACCGCCGCGCTGATGATGATCGCCTCGGGCGCGACGCACGCGGTGGTCAACGCCATCCTCAAGTCCGGCAAGGACAAGATGTCCAGTCGGGCGCTGATCGACGGCTTTTCGGCGTTGATCGTGCTTCCAGCGGCCTTCTTCGTGCCGCTGCCACACGGCGCCTGGGGCTGGCTGGCCGGCAGCTGGGCGACGCATCTGGTCTACCTCGTCTGCCTGATCAAGGCGTTCGAGCGGGCCGATATGTCCGTGGCCTATCCGATCTCACGCGGCGTTGCGCCCGTGCTTGCGGCCGTGGTGTCGGTAAGCCTGTTCTCCGAGCCGATCACGCTGATCGTCGCGGCCGGCATCGGCGTCGTGTCCTGCGGCGTCATGGCGGTCGGCCTGGGCCGGCAGGTCGACCGCCGGGGCCTCGGCTGGGCGGTGGCGACCGGCGTGACCATCGCCCTGTACACGGTGATCGACGCCCAGGGCGTGCGCGCCGCGCCGGGCGCCCTCAGCTACATCGTCTGGGTCTATCTGGCGCTCGGCGGCGGCATCGGCCTCCTGTTCGCTCTCTGGCGGGGTCCGCGTTTCCTGCTGTCGGCGCGCGAGGAATGGAAGCCGGGCCTGATCGCGGGCGCGCTGAGCATCGTGACCTACGGCCTGGCGCTGTGGGCCTACCGGCTGGGCGATACGCCCCGGCTGGCCGCGCTGCGCGAGACGTCGATCCTGTTTGGCGTCGCCGTCGCCGTCCTTGTCCTGAAGGAGCGGTTGAGCGCCGGACGGATTGCCGGAACCCTGGCCATCGCGGCGGGTGCGGCGCTGCTTCTGGCGAGCTAGAAGCGCCACATGAGCGAGATCATCATTCGTCCCTGCACGGCTGAAGACGCCCACCGCCTGTCGGTCGTGGCGGCCGCGACCTTTGTCGAGACCTATGCCGGGATCGTCGACGGGGCGGACATCGTCCACCATTGCCGCACGACGCATGCGCCTGAAGCCTACGCGCGGCTGCTCAGCGATCCGGTGAAGCGGCTGTTTCTGGCGACGCTCGATCCGGGTGAAACGCCGGTCGGGTTTCTGCTGATGGGTGATCCGGACCTGCCGGTCGAAACGGGGCCGGAGGACATGGAGCTGACCCGGATCTACGCCCTGCACCGCTTTCACGGCCAGGGTCTGGGACGGCGGCTGATGCAGACAGCGATCGACACCGCACGTGCGGCCGGCAAGCGGCGGCTGCTGCTGGCGGTCTACAGCCGCAACGACCGGGCCAACGCCTTCTATGACAAGACCGGCTTCCGGCAGGTCGGGACGCGTCTGTTCCACGTCGGCGCCAACGACTACCAGGACAGGGTGCTGGCGCTCGACCTCTAGCGCTTCAACGGGAACAGGCCCTCGTCGCGCAGGCGACCGGCGACGAAGCGCGAGCCTTCGGGCGTCATGTGGCCGTAGTCCCATTGCAGCGGCGTGTTCGGGTTGACCAGCGTCACGCAGGTCCCCTTGTCGCAGAGCAGATCGAACAGCGAGATGTAGGGCACGCCCTTGTCCGTCGCGAGTTTGCGCAGGTCGCGATCGACGCCCTCCGGCCAGTCCAGCATGCGCTTGCGCGGCAGATCCGGATCGTGGAAGCGCCAGGACAGGATGAGCACGCGCGTGAGGTCGTCCGAGTACTGGGGAATGGGACCGATGAGGATCACCGGGATGTCGTGAGCCCTGAACCAGTCCAGCGTTTCGGCGAGCCGCGGCAGGTCCTTGGCCCACCAGCGGCCGGCCAGCAGCACGCCGTCCGGCCGGTTGTGGATCAGCAGGTCGCCGTAGACCAGCTTCGACATGCGGTCGCAGACGTCGCGCTCGACCGGGTCCTTGGTCAGGGTGATCTCGCAGCCCGATGACGTGACCTGCATGACGTTGATGTCGGGGTTGGCGGTTTTCAGGCCGGACCAGAGATGGGCGGCGTGGCTGTCGCCGACGAGCAGCCAGTCGGGCTTCTTCGGGTCTGGCGCGTCACAGAGGTCCTTGCGGTAGTCCTTGGCGTCGTAGTGGTAGGAGATGAAGCAGGTGCCGTCGCGATAGCTGCCGCGCGACCGTTCCAGCCGGGATTCGGCCATGGCCAGCGAGCGCTGGTCGAACCGCTGCGGCACGCCCTTGCCGAGGATGATCAGGCCGCAGACGGCGGCCAGCAGGAGGATCGCGCCGCCGCCGGCCGCGAAGACCTGGCGGCGAGTCAGGAAGGCGCTGTTGCGGAGTGGCCGCTCGACGTAGCGCAGCGAAAGGGCCGCCATGCCGAGCGACAGCAAGACCGCGACCGCCGCCGGCCAGGCGCCGGGCAGCAGGTAGCGCTGGAAGGTCAGCAGCGGCCAGTGCCAGAGGTAGAGTGAGTAGGACAGCAGCCCGACCCAGACCATCGGCTTGAGCGCGAGCAGACGGCTGACGATCCCGCCGTTCGCGCCGATGACCAGTACAGCGCCCAGCACCGGCAACAGGGCCGCGGCGCCGGGCCAGTGGGTGTCCTTGGTGAAGACGGTGCAGGCCAGCAAGATCATGGCGAGGCCAGTCAGACCCACGCCATGCCGGAGCGGACCCGGCCGTAGCGTCGGCCGCCACATGGCCAGCAGCACACCCGCCAGAAGCTCCCAGGCGCGCGAGAAGGGCAGGTAGAAGGCGGCGTCCTGCTGCGCGCCGGTCTGCCAGACGGCGAAGCCGAACGACAGGAGCCCGAGGCTCCCCAGTACGATCCGGCCCCGCGTCGGGACGAACCGGGCGAGCAGAACCATCAGGACCGGGAAGACGAAGTAGAACTGCTCCTCGACGCCCAGCGACCAGGTGTGCAGCAAGGGTCTGATCAGATCTTCGCCGCCGAAATAGTCGCTGGTCTTCCAGAAGTAGACGTTCGACAGCGAGACCAGCGCCGCGGCCATCGAGCGGACGTAGGCCAGCAGGTCGCGCGGCATCAGCAGCCACCAGGCGATGGCGGTGGTCACCACCAGCATGGCCATGAGCGACGGGAAGATGCGGCGGATGCGTCGCTCCCAGAACCACGCCAGCGAGAAGTCGCCGTGAGTCTGACGCTCGGCCACGACCCCGCCGATCAGGAAACCGGAGATGACGAAGAATACGTCGACGCCGGCGAAGCCGCCGGTCAGCCAGGGGACGCCCGCGTGGAATCCGACCACCGCCAGCACCGCGATCGCTCGCAGCCCGTCGACATCCGCCCTGTACTTCATGCGCCCCCGGCCCCGTAACGGGCCGGGCTTTAGCGCGTGATCATGCCGCCGTCGATGACCAGCTCGGTCCCGGTCACGTAGCGGGACTCATCTGACGCCAGATAGAGCACGCCCGCCGCGATATCGGCCGGGAAGCCCTTCACGCCCATCGGCGCGGCGAGGGCGGCGATATCATCGACGGATACGGCGCGGGCGGGCCCGGCGTTGCCGATCTCGCCGCCGATGGTCGAGGTGATGCCGTCCCAGATCGGGGTGTCGATGATGCCGGGGTGCACCGAGTTGACCCGCACGCCGTCCTGGGCGGCAGCGCATTCCATGGCGATGGACTTGGTGAACAGCCGCACCGCGCCCTTGGTGGCGCAGTAGCTCGACATGTTGGCCGAACCCTTCAGGCCGGCGACGGAGGACATGTTGATGATGCTGCCGCCGCCGCTCTCGCGCATCAGCGGCAGGCTGTGCTTAACGCCGAGGAACACGCCCTCGACATTGACCGCCTGCTGCTTGCGCCAGTCGGCGAGGCTGAACTCGGTGACCGGCCCGCCCATGCCGATGCCGGCGTTGTTGACCAGCACGTCGAGCCGGCCGAAGCGCTTGCGGACTTCGGCCACGACGCCGATCCAGGCGTCCTCATCGGTGACGTCATGATGCAGGTAGACGGCTTTGCCGCCGATGCCGGCGACCACCTCGGCGCCGAGCGCGTCCTGCACGTCCGTGACCACGACGGTGGCGCCCTCGCTGGCCAGAAGTTCCGCGCAGCCGCGGCCGATGCCGCTCGCCCCGCCCGTCACCAGCACGACCTTGCCCGCGACCCGACCCGTCATTCCTGCCTCCCGTGGCTTTCTTGTTATCGCCGATAAGGTGACCAGCGCCGCGCGCCAAGTCCACGACAATCCGTCGACCCCGGCGCGTTTCGGGCCACGCATCTTGTGCGGACCGGACCCTCTGCTAGGGATGCCGCAGCAAGAGGACCGAAGGGTCCCGGGACGGGGAAACAATCATGCTCAACATACGGCATCGCCGGATCGCGGCGCTGGCGCTCGGGGCGTGCGCCTTGATGGCGCCGGGCTTCGCCGAGGCGCGCGCGACCGGAACCGCCGACGCGGCGGCGACGGCCTGGGTGCTGTCGGCCTCGGCGCTGGTATTGCTGATGACCCTGCCTGGCCTGGCGCTGTTCTACGGCGGCCTGGTTCGCCAGAAGAACGTTCTGTCGGTGATGATGCAGTGCGTAGGCATCGCCTGCCTGGGCTCGGTGTTGTGGTTCGTCCTCGGCTACAGCCTCGCCTTCTCGGGGACCGGCGCCCTGGTCGGCGACCTGTCGAAGGCCTTCCTTGGCGAGTCCCCGCGCACCAGCCTCGTCGGCGCCCTGCCCGAGCCGGTGTTCTTCATGTTCCAGACCACCTTTGCGGTGATCACGCCGGCGCTGATCGTGGGCGCGGTGGTCGAGCGGGCGCGGTTCCAGGCGGTGCTGCTGTTCTCGGGCCTGTGGCTGCTGGTCGTCTACGCCCCCGTGGCCCACTGGATCTGGGGCGGCGGCTGGCTGGCGAAGCTGGGTGTCATGGACTACGCGGGCGGGTTGGTCGTGCACGCCACGGCCGGCGCCTCGGCGCTGGTCTTCGCCCGACTGGTCGGACCCCGCGACGGCTTTCCGAAGTCGGCGATCCCGCCGCACAATCCCGGCATGACCATGATCGGCGCGGGGCTGTTGTGGGTCGGCTGGTACGGCTTCAATGGCGGCAGCGCGCTGGCCGCCAGCGCGGATGCCGGCATGGCCATCGCCGCGACCCACCTGTCGGCCTGTATGGCCGGCCTCGTCTGGGGGGCGCTGGAATGGATCCGCTTCGGCCGACCGAGCATGATCGGCGCAGTGACCGGCGTTGTCGCGGGCCTGGCCACCGTCACGCCGGCGTCCGGCTTCATCAGCCCGGCCAGCGCGCTCGCCCTCGGCGCGGCGGGCAGCGTGGTCTGCTTCTTCTGCGTCGGCCTCGTGAAGGAACGGCTGCTGATCGACGACTCGCTGGATGTGTTCGCGGTCCATGGCGTGGGCGGCATTCTCGGCGTGCTGCTGGTCGCGGTGCTGGCCAGCCCGGCGCTCGGCGGCGCGGGCTATCCCGCCGCCCACGGCATGGCGGCCCAGGCGGGCGTGCAGCTGCTCGGCGTTGTCGTCGTCGTCGTCTGGTCGGCGGTCGCCTCGTGGGGCCTGCTGGCGCTCACGAAACGGCTGGTCGGATTGCGCGCCAGCGAGTTCGATATCGAGGACGGCCTTGATCTGGCCGAACACGGCGAGCGCGCGACCCAAGGCTGAGCCGGCTCAGGCGTAGGCGTAAGGTCCGCCTTTCTCCAGCGCGGCCTTGTAGGCCGGGCGGGCGTGGATCTTTTCGAGGAAGGCCTTCAGCTTCGGTCGGCCGGTCAGCGCGCCCGCGCGGTCTGCGGCGGCCTCGACGGGGAAGCTCATCATGATGTCGGCGGCGCTGAAGTCCTTGCCGGCGAACCACTCGGACTTGCCGAGCTCGGCCTCCCAATAGTCGAAGTGATCCTTCAGCTGGGGATCGACGAAGCTCTTTAGCGCCTGGTTCGAGATGCCTTTCACGACGCCGCGGATCAGTCCCGGCGCGCGCTGGGGCAGGGCGGTGAACACCAGCTTCATCAGCAGCGGCGGCATGGCCGAGCCCTCGGCGTAGTGCAGCCAGTAGAGCCAGCGCAGCCGGTCCTCGCTGCCGGCTGGCGGCTTCAGCCGGCCGCCGCCGTACGCGTCGACGATGGTTTCGACGATGGCTCCGGTCTCGGCCAGCGTCGCCGGCCCGTCGGTGATCACCGGTGACTTGCCCAGCGGATGCACAGCCTTCAGCTCCGGCGGCGCCAGCATGGTCTTCGCGTCCCGCTGGTAGTGCCTGATCTCGTAGGGCAGTCCCAGCTCTTCGAGCAGCCACAGCACGCGCTGGCTGCGAGAGTTGTTCAGATGGTGGACGGTGAGCATGGCAGGACCCCGATTGAGCCCTGGAGGCTAGTGCGCGCGGGCTGCCTGTCCAGCCAGATAACCTGACAGGCCGTGGCGTCTTGACCGCTTTGCCGCCCCACCTAGAGTGATCGGCATGAAGGCCTAGGCGACATATGCGCCGCGGATATCCGCCGGCATGACGTCCCGCACCGGCGAGCACGCCGGGGCGATCCCTTCATCGTCCGTTCGCGCCAGAGCGTGTGAGCGGGATGCGAAAGATCCTTCATGTCTTCCCAGACCACCAATCTCTACGGCTCCATCGCCGCGGACATCTACGACATCGACAAGCCGTTCGGCGCCTTGCCTGACACGGCCTCCTATCTCGAGCGGCTGACCGGCGTGACAGGCCCGATCCTGGAACCCGCCTGCGGCTCCGGCCGGACCATCATCCCCCTGGCCCAGGCCGGACACACCATGAGCGGCTTCGACACCAGTCCGGAGATGCTGGTCCGGGCGAGGGCGCGTTGCGACGCGGCCGGCGTGGCGGCGGACCTGTCGCTGCAGGGGTTCGAGGACTTCCACTACGACCACCCGTTCGCCGCGATTGTCCTGCCGGTCGGTTCCTTCACCCTGATCGGCGACGTCGCTGTCGCGCTCGCGGTGCTCAGGCGGTTTCACGCGGCGCTGGAGCCTGGCGGCATGCTGATGATCGATCTGCAGCCGCTGTCGATGCTCAGCCGGCCGATCCAGGACCGGCGCAGCTGGATGACGCCGGACGGCGACCTGCTGACCTGCGAGGGTGTCGGCACGGGGACCGACTGGCTGCGGCAGACGTATGAGACGCGCTACCGTTACGAGCGGTGGCGGGACCATCGACTGGTCGAGACCCAGATCGATCCGATGATCCAGCGGGCCTGGGGCCGGACCGAGTTCGAGCTGGCGCTGGCGCACAGCGGCTTTGGCGAGGTGCGGGTGACCGGCGGGTACAACCGCTCGCGCGGCGTGCGATCGTCCGACAGCGTACTGACCTTCGAGGCGACGGCGCTGTAGCGGTCAGCGCAGCTGGGCCGGGTCGTAGTAGAAGCGTTCCTCGACGATCCGGTCGCCGTCCCAGCGCTGCCAGGCGATCTCGTCGAGGACGCGGGTGGTTCCTGGGCCGTCGGTCATTTCGAACACCCAGCGAATGGCCACGCGGTCGCCGTCGACGAGGACGACCGACCCCTTGCGGGTGACGATGATGTTGCGGGTCAAGGCGGCGCGCTCGTTCTCGACCAGCGCCGGGCGGCCCGTGAGGGTGCGGCCGAGGTTCTCCTGCGCCGTGGCGTCCTCGGCGTAGAAGGTCTCAATGGCCTCGACATAGTCGCCGGCCTCGACCATGGCGACAAAGGCGGCGACGCGGGCGGGTGTTGGCATGGTGGTAATTGTCCCCTGTGTCCCGCCGACCCTATCGGCGTTCAGGGCCTTGATATAGGAGCGCGTCTCCAACCAGAGGAGGCTGCCATGCGCAAGTCACGCGACCTCACCGACCTCGACTGCTTTCGAGGTCACGTCCAAGCGGCGTAAGGGCTATCCGTCCGAGACGCGGGTCAAGCGCGGCCTGAGGGTCGTCCACGGCGAGAAGGAACTCCTCGAAAAGCTGGGCCGGAACGATCTCTGCCCCTGCGATTCCGGGAGGTTGTTTCAAGCGCTGCTGCCTGAAAGGCGGCAGGCGGGATGGGGCCAACAGGGACGACTACTTTCAGGGAGTAGGGGCGAATTCGGCCCCGTCATCCAATCCAGCCCGTCAGCCAGCCGACGAACAACGGCAGGATGACGACCTGCGCCAGGACAATCAGGAAAAGCCGGGTGCGGAACGGCTCCTTACGGGTCTTGTGACGCAATATCTGCTGGGCGGCGACCGCCGCCGGGCTGCCGCCCAGCAGCGCCAGGGTCAGCAGGGTACGTTCGGCAATGCGCTGCTCGGCGCTGATCGCCGCACGCTTGTCGCTGGCGAAGGACGCCCAGGTCATCAGGTTGATTCCGGCCAGCCAAGCCAGGGCCAGGTAAGGCGTCGGGATTTCCATGCCTCAAAGCTAGGCCGCCTTTCCTTGCCGTTCCACAAACGGGCTGGCCGGCGCGACGGCG
>CAZISF010000028.1:0-318 GCA_964541915.1 uncultured Caulobacter sp. | reverse complement strand
CCTCTGTCGTGTTGAACACCAGCTGGACCTCGCCGTTCTTCATCGCATCAACGATGTGAGGGCGACCTTCGAGCACCTTGCGGACTGGTGTTGTCTCGATGCCCTGCGAGCGCAGCCACTCGCCGGTGCCGGCCGTGGTCAGCACCTTGAAGCCGGCCGCCTGCAGCAGCTTCACCGGCTCGATGATCCAGGGCTTGTCGCTGTCCTTGACCGAGACGAAGGCCGCGCCGCCGGTCGGCAGCTCGACGCCGCCGCCCAGCTGGCTCTTGGCGAAGGCGCGGGCGAAGGCGGGGGCCATATCGGCTTCGCCGTCACGCT
>CAZISF010000027.1:10176-31808 GCA_964541915.1 uncultured Caulobacter sp. | reverse complement strand
CCGGGTCCATCCAGTCGGTCAGCGGCATGTCCTTGTCTTCCGGACGCAGCTTCACTTCGACGACCGAGGCGCCCTTCTTCTTCATCTGGTTCAGCAGGCGGCAGACAAAGTCGCCGATCAGGTCGGCGCGCAGGGTCCAGCTGGCGCGGAAGTAGCCGAACACCCAGACCATGTTGGGCACGCCGGTAAACATCATGCCGCGGTAGGTGACGGTCTTGGAGAAATCGAGCGGCTTGCCGTCGATGACGAAATTGATGTCGCCCAGGACGCTCAGATTGAAGCCGGTCGCCGTGACGATGATGTCGGCCTCAAGCTCCTCGCCGGACTTCAGCAGGATGCCTTTCTCGGTGAACCGGTCGATCTCGTCGGTGACGACAGAGGCCTTGCCGGCGACCACGCCCTGGAACAGGTCGCCATCCGGCACGAAGGCGATGCGCTGACGCCAGGGGCGGTACTTCGGCGTGAAGTGCTTGGCGATGTCGAAGTCGGGGCCGACGAAGGCGCGCACGCCTTCCAGCAGCTCGTTCTTGACCGCTTCGGATTCCTCGACGGCACGCTTGGTGAAGGCCGCCTGGTCGAACAGCACCTTGCGGCGGACGATCTCGTGGATCCAGGTCTCGTCGATTTCCAGTTCGCGCAGGATGTTGGCCAGCTCGTTCTCGTTCCGGCCGGGGATGAAATAGGTCGGCGAGCGTTGCAGCAGCGTCGTGTGGGCCGTGTCGCCGGCGATGGCCGGCACGAGGGTCGCGGCGGTCGCGCCCGAGCCGATGACGATGACCTTCTTGCCCTTGTACTCAAGGTCCTCGGGCCAGGTCTGCGGGTGGACGATCTTGCCCTTGAACGTCGACATGCCTTCCCACTCGGGCGTGTAGCCTTCGGAGTGGCGGTAGTAGCCCTGACACATCCAGAGGAAGTTGCAGGTGAAGCGGACGGCCGCGCCGGTGTCCTTGCGAACGCCCTCGATGGTCCACGTCTTGTCCGCCGTCGACCAGGTCGCCGAGGTGATCTGGTGGCCATACCGGATGTGCTGATCGATCCCGTTCTCGTCGATCACCTCGCCCATGTATTTGAGGATTTCCTCGGCGCTGGCGATCGGGGCGCCGACCCAGGGCTTGAAGCGATAGCCGAAGGTGTAGAGGTCGCTGTCTGACCGGATGCCGGGATAGCGGTGCATCCACCAGGTGCCGCCGAAGTTCTCCAGTCCCTCGAGCACGACGAAGCTCTTGTCGGGACACTGGGTCTTCAGGTGATAGGCGCCGCCGACGCCGGAGATGCCGGCCCCGACGATCAGCACGTCGAAATGTTCGGTGGTCGTGGCGGCGGGCCGCGCCAGGGTGGCGGTGTCGGTCATGAGCGGTTTCCTCTGCCGGCTTGAGCCGGACGATCTGTTCAGCGCCAGAGTTTCGGCGCCGCTGATAGGTTATCGTTGATCAGGATCAAACCGGACGCAATCACGTACAGCCAGTTTTTACCCTTCAAGCCGTCAGACCGGCTCGTCGTTGAACCGGATGTTGCCGCGCTCGAGACCTTTGAGCACCACGTCAATGCCGCCCGACCGGATCATCCATTCCAGGCGATGGTCGCGGTACTGGCGTTTGAACAGGCCGGCATCGACGATCCCGGCGACGGCCGTCATCGCCTTGACCGCGTCACGGGCGGCCTCGAAGGCGGCGGCGACCGATGGCCGGGCGCGGGATCGCTGCAGCCAGGCTTCAAGGCGGGTCCCCGCCGCGGGCGCAAAGCCGAACCCGGCCGCGCCCTGGACATAGGGAACCGCGCTGAGGTCCGCCCAGCCGAACGTCTCGCCGCCGAACCAGTCCGCATCGCCGAGCTGCTTTTCGAGCCAGGCGTTCAGGCGGCCGATCTGGTCACCGGCCGTCGCGAGCATCTGCCCGGCAAGCGCCCCTTCGGCGCGGCGGAAATAGGTGATCTCCGAGAGACCCCAATTGATGGCCTCGTAGTGGGTGTCGCAGACCTCCTCGAGCATCCGCGCCCTCGCACGGGCCAGCGGATCAGCCGGCAGCAGCGGCGGGGCCGGAAACCGGTCCTCGAGGAATTCCAGGATGACGGTGGAGTCGAAGATGGCCCCGCCGTCCGCGAACAGCACCGGCACCTCGCCACGCGGACTGGCGGCGCGGAAGTCGCCCGGCGTCGCCCCCGAGCCGATCGCATCGGGCGTGCGCACCGTGAAGGCGACGCCCTTTTCGGCCAGGGCGATCTTGACCTTCTGGGCGTAGGGCGAAAGCGGATGTTCCAGGAGCTCGATCATAGCGCCAGTGGGCGGGATCGCGCGCGGTCCGTCAACGGGGACGCTGGGTAAGCCGAAGAAGATAGCCCCGGCTCAACGCACCTGAACCGGGGCCTCTCACAGCGGGCGGCCAGGACAGACCAGCCCGCAGGGACCCGGACCCCCTCCGACAGGAAACCAGGCAAGGTCACTGAAGACCGGGAATCAGCGCTCGTCTGCCGCCCTGGACCGGATCGCGACGTTCCCGGGCCATTCGGGGCCAGCCTGCACAAATTCGGTGCGCCAAAACCCCCTCCTGCGCAGGCGATGGTCAGGAATCGGACCGTATCGCGCCGGGACGCCGTGGTTGCGTCGTTCCGCCGTTTTTGCGATGCAGCCTCGGCTCATGACCCAGCCCGCCCCCTCACAGCGACGCGCTGACCTGGACTGGATCCGCGTCGCGGCGTTCGGGCTGCTGATCCTGTTCCATGTCAGTCTGGTCTACGCGCCATGGGACTGGCACGTGCACAGCCAGCACACGTTCGGCTGGCTGGAGGAGGCGACGGCCGCCACCGGCCCCTGGCGACTGTCGCTGCTGTTCCTGGTCTCCGGCGCGGCCCTTCGCTTCATGAGCCGCCGCTATTCGCCCGGTGAGGTCCTGCGCGCGCGTATGGCGCGGCTGGTCCCGCCCCTGCTGTTCGGAGTCCTGATCCTGGTGCCGCCGCAGTCGTGGCTCGAGGCTGTCGACAAGGGCAGCTGGACGGCGGGCCTGATCCCCTGGTGGCTGAGCGAATTCAGCCCGCGCGGTCTCGCCGACGGGGTTCCGCTGAACCACCTCTGGTTCGTTGAATACATCGCCGTCTACAGCCTCGCGGCCGTGGCGCTGATGACCCGACCGAGTTGGCTTGCCCGACTGGAGAAGGCTGTCGAATGGCTGTTCGGCGGCTGGCGCCTGCTGGTGCTGCCCCTGGTGTTCTTCGCTCTGGCCCGACAGTTGGCCTATCCACATTTCGGCCAGACCAATCAGCTGCTGAACGACTGGTACAATCACCTGACCTCCCTGAGCGTGTTCCTGTTCGGGTTCGCCATCGCCGGTCGCGAGTCGGTCTGGAAGACATTCGAGGCCAATCGCCGGGCCGCGTTGGTCACCTTCCTGGTGTCCACGCCGCTGCTGATGGCGTTCACAGCCCACCCTGGCGGCATGGCTTTCAACGGGTGGATCAAGCACGGGCTCTACGGGATCGAGCAATGGTCTGCGATCGCCGCCGCGCTCGGCTTCGGGAGTCGCTACCTGCGCAATTCGGACGGCCCGGTTCTTCGCTACCTGACCGACGCCGTGTTCCCCTGCTACCTCGCGCACCAGACGTTGCTGGTCGTCGCCGTCTACCTGGTCAAGCCGCTGAACCTGTCCGCTTTCGTGGAAGCCATGGTGCTTCTCACCGCGACCCTGGGCGGCAGCCTGCTGGTCTACGAGCTGGCGCGGCGCAGCGGTCCGTTGCGGCCCCTGTGGGGGCTGAAGCGGCACCCGGCCGTCCGGCTCGCCGCCCCGCCACGGGCGGATGGAACCACGGTCTCAAAGGCGGCGGACCCGCCCGTGGAGGCGGCGTGACACCCTTCCGGCGGCGACGGATCCTGCTCCGCGTCGGCATGGCCGCACCGGTGCTGGCGCTCGTCACGACCCTGATCGCTGTGGCCCTGTTCCCGGGTTTCAACCACGCCACCCAGTTCCTGAGCGAGCTCGGAGCTGGCGGCGCGAGGCACCCCCAGGTGTTCAACGCCGGCGTGGCCTTCTCGGGCATCGGCGCGGGAATCGCCGGGATTGGCTTCGCCCTTGCCATCCTTGCGCTGGGCGGCCCGCGTGTTCCGGCGGGGATGACCGCGCTCGCCTTCGTCCTGGCGGCCATCGGTCTGGTCGTCTCGAGCATCTACCATTGGCCCGACCCTCGCCATCTGGCGATCAACCTCGGTCTCGGCATCCAGTTCGCGCCGCTGTTCCTGCTGTGGGGGCTGGCGCGGGCAAGCGGCGTCTATCGGCTGCGCTGGTTCCTGGCCGCTGTTTTCGTCCTGATGGCCGTCCTGACGGTGATCACCAAGCACCTGGTCTTCCCAGGCACGGTCAACCCGGAGAACGTCGGCTGGTGGGAGCGCGCCTTCGCGATCGTCCTGGTCGGATGGGTCGGTGTCGCGGCTTTCCTGCTGGAACGGCGACTCATCCTGCTGGCGATAGAGAGCCCGGAGGCTGACGCTCAACAGGCGAATCGTCCAGCGACCGAGGCCTCCGTCATCACGGCGACCTCTCAATTGCGTGACTGACGTTCGATCACGAACTGATCACGACCGAAATTGCAGCATCGCAGCAAAAAAGCGCTCGTTTTGCACAGGTTCTGGACAAAACCGCTTGCGTCACCGCACCGCAACATAACATAAGCGTGATCACATTTCGGGGCAGTTCCAGCACCCGAATTCCCTCTTCGATCACGGCGGTCTTCATGGACGGCACGAGCAACCTGGCGATCCAGTACGACGTTCCGGCCTATGCGCCGTCGTACGCGTCCGCGCCCGAACGCGAGCACCTGCCGGCGGCGGCCCCGCTGTCGATGCCGCGCCAGCCGCTGATCGCCGGTGGCGTGATGTCCGACCGCACGCCCGGCACCTCGCCCGCTGACATCAAGCGTCGTCGCACGATCCTGTTCACCGCCACCCTGCTGCTGACCTGCGTCGCGGCTTGGGAGCCGGTCCGCCTCTACGCCAAGGACGGCTTCATGCCGTTCGAAGTGCTGGGCCTGTCGCTGTTCCTGGTCCTGATCACAGCCATCTCCTGCTGGTTCTGCAGCGCCGTCATCGGCATGACCCTGCTGCTGACCCGCGGCGACAAGGACGAGCTCGGCTTTGGCGACGTCGCGCCGCGCCCCTCGGTCCGCACCGCGCTTCTGATGCCGCTGTACAACGAGGACGCAAAAGCCTCGTTCGGCCGGCTGGCGCAGATCGAGCGTTCGCTGGCCCAGCTGAACGTCACCCAGGCGTTCGACATCTTCGTGCTCAGCGACACTACCGACGAGCGCGTCGCCGCCAGCGAGTGGGCCTGTTTCCAGACCTTCCGCCTGCAGTCCAACTGCCGCGTCTACTACCGCCGCCGCCGCGAGAATACCGAACGCAAGGTCGGCAACCTCTCGGAATGGGTCCGTCGCTTTGGCGGCGCCTACAGCCACATGATCGTGCTCGACGCCGACAGCACCATGACCGGCGAGACCATCCTGCACCTGGTTGACGGCATGGAGCGCCATCCGGGCATCGGCCTGATCCAGACCACCCCGGCGATCGTCGAGGGCAAGACGCTGTTCGCCCGCGCCTCGCAGTTCGGCGTGCGCCTGTATGGCCGTGTCGCCTCGGCGGGTCTCGCCTGGTGGTCGGGCTCGGAAGCCAGCTACTGGGGCCACAACGCCATCGTCCGCGTCCGCGCTTTCGCCGACTGCTGCGGCCTGCCCAGCCTGCCGGGCCGCAAGCCGTTCGGCGGCCACATCATGAGCCACGACGTGGTCGAGGCCGGCCTGCTCCGCCGCGGTGGCTGGGGCGTGCATGTCACCCCGACGCTGACGGGCAGCTACGAAGAGACCCCGCCCTCCATCCTCGAGTTCATGAAACGCGAGCGCCGCTGGTGCCAGGGCAACCTGCAGCACATCGCCCTGCTCCGCGCGCCGGGCCTGCACTGGATGAGCCGCTTCCAGCTGGTTGTTGGCCTGCTGGCTTATCTGGCCTCGCCGATCTGGCTGCTGTCGCTGGTCGCGGGCCTGTACATCCAGATCCACAACAAGCCCGACTGGGGCTCGTGGTGGTACTTCCTGCACCCGCAGCTGAACCCGATGCTGTGGGCCTCGCTGATCACCACCGTCATGCTGCTTGGCCCCAAGCTGATGGGCGTCGCCCTGGTGCTGAGCCGCCCGCACGAGCGCCGCGCCTACGGCGGAACCAAGGTGCTGCTCAAGAGCGTTGCCGCCGAGATGATCCTCTCGGCCCTGACCGCCCCGATCTACATGATCGGCAACACTCGCGCGGTGTTCGAGATACTCATGGGCAAGGACGCCGGCTGGGTCAGCCAGAACCGCGACGCCGACGGCCTCGACATCGCCGACGCCAAGGTCGCCTTCCGCAACGAGTTCTTCGCCGGGATGTTCTTCCTGGTGCCGCTGGCCATGCGCCCGGACCTGCTGATGTGGATCTGGCCGATCTTCGTGCCGATGCTCTTCGCTCCGAAGATCGCCGCCTGGACCTCGAGCCGCGCCGCCGGGATGAAGGCGTTCAATGCCGGCCTGCTGATCACGCCGGAAGAGCGCGCCGCCATGGCGGCTGAAACCGCCGAGGCGCATCACACCGGCGAAGTCGTCCCGATGCCCGTCCGCGCCGTCAACCCGGCGCTGATGGCGGCGGAGTAGCTGCGGCTAGTCGCAGATCGGAAAGCCGTGCCGGTCGTCGCGCAGCGGCAGGATCCGGACATCATCGTACAGCGTCGTCAGCCTGACAGACCGCTTGCGGATCTCGCCCACCACCGCTGGCGTTGAAGCAGTTCTGGGCGCGGCAAAGTAAAGCCGGCCGGCTTTGGTCCAGGAGCGGGCGGCCACCGGCAGGCCCAGGTCGCCTTCCGCGATTTGAATGACAACCCTCGGGCGGGAGCGGGGCGAGCGCACAAACACGCGCAGGCCGATGACATCCCCGGTCTCGTCATGCACGCAGATCGCCGAATAGGTCGCGGCGCCGCGAAGGTCGAACGGCCTCGTCGGCGCGGGCGTATTTCCCGCCGACGCCGGTAAGGGCGCCAGAAGCGCCAGACCAGAAACAATAGCCAGGTAGGGTCGCGCCATGACGACAGGCTCAACCGGTCCTTCCGAAACCGCCAATCAGGCCGGCTCGGTCACCCTCGCCGCCGCGCCTTCGAGCCGCGCCTTGAGCGCCGCCAGCTGGTCCCACAGTTCCTTGGGCATGCGATCGCCGAACTGCTCGTAGAACGCCGGGATCAGCGAGGCTTCCTCACGCCAGACATCGACGTCGACGGTCTTGAGCAGCTTGATCTGCGCCTCGGTCAGGCCCAGGCCCACGGTGTCGAGCGAACCCGGCGCCGGCACGCGGCCGATCGGCGAGTCAACGGCTTCGGCGTCGCCTTCCAGGCGGTCGAAGATCCACTTCAGAACGCGGCTGTTCTCGCCGTAGCCCGGCCAGACGAAGCGGCCGTCGGCGCCTTTGCGGAACCAGTTGACCATGAAGATGCGCGGCAGTTTGGCCGTGTCGGCCTTGCCGCCCACGTCCAGCCAGTGGCCGAAGTAGTCGCCCATGTTGTAGCCGCAGAACGGCAGCATGGCGAAGGGGTCGCGGCGCAACTCGCCGACCTTGTTCTCGGCCGCGGCCGTGCCTTCGGAGGCGACGGTCGAGCCCATGAACACGCCGTGCGCCCAATCAAACGCCTCGGTGACCAGCGGTACGGCGCTGGCGCGGCGGCCGCCGAACAGAATGGCGCTGATGGGCACGCCCTTCGGGTCATCCCATTCGT
Organism: uncultured Caulobacter sp.; assembly: GCA_964541915.1. Classification (GTDB taxonomy): domain Bacteria; phylum Pseudomonadota; class Alphaproteobacteria; order Caulobacterales; family Caulobacteraceae; genus Caulobacter. The sequence goes on along the minus strand of CAZISF010000027.1, from coordinate 24,042 downwards.
CAGCGATCACCGGGCACTGGCCGGCAGGCACCGTGAAGCGGGCGTTGGGATGGGCGGCGGGCTCCGGGCTCTCCGGCGTCCAGGGGCGACCACGCCAATCGGTCAGGTGCGCGGGCTTCTCGTCGGTCAGGCCTTCCCACCAGACATCGCCGTCGTCGGTCAGCGCGACGTTGGTGAAGACGGTGTTCTTGTGCAGCGCCTCGATGGCGTTGCGGTTGGTGCCCATGCCGGTGCCCGGCGCCACGCCGAAGAAGCCGGCTTCCGGGTTGATGGCATAGAGGCGGCCGTCGTCGCCGTAGCGCATCCAGCAGATGTCATCGCCGATCGTCTCGGCCTTCCAGCCGGGAATCGTCGGCTGCAGCATGGCCAGGTTGGTCTTGCCGCAGGCGCTCGGGAAGGCCGCCGCCACGAAGCGGACCGCGCCCTTGGGACTGGTCAGCTTCAGGATCAGCATATGCTCGGCCAGCCATCCCTCGTCGCGGGCCATCACGCTGGCGATGCGCAGGGCGTAGCACTTCTTCCCGAGCAGGGCATTGCCGCCGTAGCCCGAGCCGTAGGACCAGATTTCGCGGCTTTCCGGATAGTGGACGATCCACTTGTCGTCATTGCATGGCCACGGCACGTCGGCCTGGCCGGGCGCGAGCGGCGCGCCCAGGGTGTGCACGGCCGGCACGAAGAAGCCGTCGTCGCCCATCATGTCGAGCGCCTGTTTGCCCATGCGGGTCATCACCCGCATCGAGATGGCGACATAGGCGCTGTCGGTGATCTCGACGCCGAGCGCGCTGATCGGTGAGCCGATCGGGCCCATGCAGAACGGCACGACGTACATCGTCCGGCCGCGCATGCAGCCGTCGAACAGGCCGGCGAGCCGGTCCCGCATTTCCTCGGGATCGGCCCAGTTGTTGGTCGGGCCGGCGTCGATCTCGTTCTCGGAGCAGATGAAGGTGCGGCTCTCGACGCGGGCGACGTCGCGCGGGTCGGAGGCGGCATAGAAACTGTTGGGATGCTTGTCCGGATTCAGCCGCTTGAGCGTGCCCGCCTCGACCAGACGGTCGGTCAGCAGCGTCCACTCTTCATCGGAGCCGTCGCACCAGTGAATGGCGTCAGGTTTGGTAAGCGCCGCGACGACCCGCACCCAGGCGAGCAGTCGCGCATGTTTGGTCGGAGCCTGAGCAAGGCTCTCCTCCGTGGTTTCGCCGCCCATCACCGGCGCCCTCCTATGTAACGGGCGTCGGTGAACAGGCCACTTGTCGTGGCTCTTGAACGACGCCTTGCGCGAGTTTCTCGGTAGCCGCCAAGGGGCCTGCGGGCAAGCTGAAAGCGACCGACGAGACCTTCCGACCAAGGACTTTGGGGGGGAATACCGCCGCCCCGCGATGCGTTGGTCGCCCCGGAGGGGACCTTTTCCCTGCGTCACCCCGGCCCATGGGGATGAGCGTTGCGACCTCGGGCGGATAAGCACAGGATCGTCCGAAAAGTTCGGGGGGAGTCGTATGCGTTGGGTGTGGAGAGGGTCGCTGGCCGTTGTCGGGCTGGTCGTGGGCGCGGTCGTCACACTGGCGATCGCCAGCCTGGCGACGGGGCCGCGCACGCCGCCGCTGACGCCCCTGATCGAGAAGGCACGGGCCTACGACGTCGTCATCCGCCGCGACCGGTTCGGCGTACCTCACATCCTAGGCAGGACTGACGCCGACGCCGCCTTCGGCCTCGCCTTCGCTCATGCGGAGGATGACTTCGAGACCATCCAGACCGTGGCTCTGGCCACGCGCGGGACCCTGGCCGCCAGCGAGGGCGCAAAGGCCGCGGCGGGGGACTACATCGTCAACCTGCTCGGGGTCTGGCCGGCCATAAACTCACGCTATGACAAAGACTTGCCGGCGGATGTGAAAGCGGTTCTGCAAGCCTATGCCGACGGCGTGAACTACTATGCCGCCCGCAATCCGGACAAGGTCACGCCGGGCCTGCTGCCCCTGACCGGCAAGGACATAGCCGCCGGGTTCGTGTTCAAGACGCCGTTCTTCTACGGCCTCGACGGCGAGCTGAAACGGCTGACCAACGCCACGGACGATGGCCTGCCCAAGGGCTCCAACGGGATCGCCGTGGCTCCGTCCCGGTCGTCCGACGGCGCGACCCGGCTGCTGGTCAACTCACACCAGCCGTACACGGGCCCGGTGGCCTGGTACGAGGCCGTGGTCGAGAGCGGTGAAGGCTGGCACGTCACCGGCGGCTTCTTCCCGGGCTCGCCGTTCATGCTGCACGGACACAACGCCCACCTCGGCTGGGCCAATACGGTCAACAATCCCGATCTCGTCGACATCTATCGGCTGACAATCAATCCGGCGAACAAGGACGAGTATCGCCTCGACGGCAAATGGGTGCGGTTCGGGAAGGGCGTTGCGAAGCTGCGCATCAAGATCTGGGGCCCCTTCAGCTGGACGGTGAAGAAGGAAGTCCTGCGCTCGGCGCACGGCCCGGCCATGCGCACCAAGGGCGGCGTGTTCGCGATCCGCTACGCCGGCATGGATACCGTGCGCCAGCCGCTGCAGTACTGGCGGCTCGACAAGGCCGAAACCCTTGAGCAGTGGCAGGCGGCCATGGCCCTGCAGGCGCTGCCGAGCATCAACTACGTCTACGCCGACGAGAAGGGGAACATCGGCTACGTCTACAACGGCCTGTTCCCGAACCGCCGCGAGGGTGTGGACTGGTCGGGCGTCCTGCCCGGTGATCGTTCCGACCTGATCTGGAAGGGCTACCTGCCGTTCGATCGCGTTCCGCAGGTCTGGAAACCGAAGGGCGGTCTGGTGTTCAACGCCAACAACACGCCCTTCCAGGCCACCGCGTATGGCGACGGCCTGAATCCCTGGGCCTTCAGCCCGACGATGGGCATCCAGACCAACATGACCAACCGCTCGCTGCGCGAGGTCGAGACCTTCGCCGCCGACGACCAGATCACGCCGGAGGAGTTCAGGGCCTACAAGTTCGACGTGACCTACAGCCACCGCTCGGCCGTGGCGGCCTTCGTCGGCGAGCTGCTGGGCCTCGACCCCAAGGGCGACGCCGACATCGCCGCAGCCCAGGCGATTTTGGCGAAGTGGGACTACACAACGAAGGTGACCAGCCGTGGTGCGGCCCTGGCCATCCTGACGGCCCAGCCGGTGATCACCGCTCGCGACAGCCACGATCCCAAGGCGCCGACCGCCCGCCAGGCGCTGCTCGACACCATCAAGCTGCTGAAGACCCACTATGGCCGGCTTGATCCGGAATGGGGCCAGGTCAACCGCATCCGCCGCGGGACGGTCGACTTGCCGATCGACGGCGGTCCCGACACCCTGCGGGCGGTCTATGGCAAGCCCGGAGACGACGGCCGGCTGACGGCCCTGGCCGGCGACACCTTCATCATGTTCGTCTCCTGGGACAGGAACGGTGTGCTCTCCAGCCAGAGCATCCATCAGTTCGGCACGGCGACCCTCGATGCGACGGCGCCGCACTACGCCGATCAGACCCCTCTGTTCGCGGCAGAGCGGTTCAAGCCGGTGCTGTTCACCGAAGCCCAGCTCGCCGGCAACATCGTCGAGACCTATCGGCCAGGATTCCGCGCCCACTGACGCGGGGTCATGGTTGCCTCGCAGGGTGCGGAGCCTACGATCCAGTCGAAACACGGGAGAACAGGACATGGCGGACACCCATGAGGTGGTCATCGTCGGCGGCGGCGTCGGCGGGTCGGCCCTGGCGGCCAGTCTGGCCTCGGCCGGCGTCGATGTGCTGCTGCTGGAGCAGACCGACGTCTACCAGGACAGGGTCCGCGGCGAGTGGATCGCGCCCTGGGGTGTCGCCGAGGTCCGCCGCATGGGTCTGCTCGACACGCTGCGCGCGGCGGGCGGCCACTATGTCACCCGGCATGTCACCTACGACGAGAGCCGCACGCCGCAGGAGGCCGAGGCCGCCACCCTGCCCCTGGGCATCTTCGCGGCCGACATCCCGGGCCCGCTGACCCTCGGCAATCCGCACCACTGCCAGACCCTCTTCGATGAAGCGACGCGACGCGGCGCGAAAACCCTGCGCGGGGCGATGGTGACGGCCATCACGCCGGGCGCCGATCCGTCGGTGACCTTCCTGCACAATGACGTCGAGCACACGGTTCATTGCCGACTGATTGTCGGCGCCGATGGCCGCGCTTCCGCCGTGCGCGAGGCCTGCGGCATCACGCTTCACCAGGACAAGCCACACCATTGGTTCGCCGGCATGCTGGTCGACCAGGCGCCCGACTGGCCCGATGATCTTCAGGCCATCGGCACGGAGGATGACTTCGGCTTTCTCGCCTTCCCACAGGGCGACGGAAAGGTCCGGCTCTACGGCAGCTATGCGCTCGAGCAGAAGCGCCGGTTCGCGGGTCCGGACGGTCAGCGACTGTTTCTCGAAGCCTTCCGCGTCGACTGCAGCCCGGTGAACGAGACCATCGTCGCCGGGGCTCCGGCCGGACCGGTCCTGAGCTTCTTCAACAACGACACCTGGACCGACCAGCCGTTCACCGAAGGCGTGGTGCTGATCGGCGATGCCGCCGGCTGGAACGATCCGATCGTCGGACTGGGCCAGTCGATCACCTACCGCGACGCCCGCACGGTGCACGAGGTGCTGACGGGCGGCGCCGACTGGTCGCCCGCCGCCTTCGCCGACTATGCCGCCGAGCGCGCCGAACGCATGCGTCGGCTCCGGTTCTGCGCCGGCATCACCTCGGTCCTGGACGCCGAGTTCGGCGCTGAAGCCAAGGCCCGCCGTCGGCGACACTTCGAACGCACCAGCGCCGACCCGAGTCTCGGCATGCACGGTTTCGCCGTCATGGCCGGCCCGGAGACCCTGCCCGCAGAGGTCTTCACGCCCGAACACCGTGCGCGCGTCCTGGAGACGGCATGATGAACATCGAAGACTTCAACCGCCGCTGGCTGGCGGCGTGGACCGCAAAGGACGTCGAGGGCCTGATCGGCTTCTATGCGCCCGGCTGCACCTACAAGGACCCGCAGACGGCGGCCGGCATCGTCGGCCACGACGCCCTGCGTGGCTACCTGACCGGCCTGTTCGCCGCCACACCGCCCATGACCTACGAGCCTGAAACGGTCTGGGCGATCGACAACGGTTTCTGCGGGCGGTGGTACTGCACGTTCGATGGACCCGACGGCCCGACGCGAATGCGCGGCTTTGACCTTGTCGAATTCGACGGTGATCGCATCGGCTGGAACGAGGTCTACGTCCACCCCTTGCCCTGAAAGGATGGAACCGGCGTCGACGCCCGGGGTTTTCCGCCCGCATGGCCCGCCTGACCATCTTCCACGAGACACGCTACAGCTACCAGCGGCCGGTCCGTTTTGGACAGCACCGGCTCATGCTCCGTCCGCGCGACAGCCACGCCATCCGCGTCATCGAGGCGAAGCTGACGTTGTCCCCGCCGGGCAAGACCCGCTGGGTCTATGATGCGCTCGGCAACTGCGTTTGCCTGTTCTCGCCGGACGCACCCGGGCGGACGCTGTCGATCATCAGCCGGCTGGTCATCGAACGCTTCCCGGCGCCGCTGACGCCGGACAACCCGCACACGGCCCTGCCGATCAGCTACGCCGCCGAAGACCGGCTGCTGCTCGCGCCCTTCATCACGCCGGCGACCAACGAGGACGATCCGCGCCTGCTCGCCTGGATGGCGGACCAGACCGGACGGCCCGGCGAGCCCGCGCTGGATCGGCTCATGCGCATGACCGCGGCGATCCACGAAGCATTCGACTACCAGGAACGCCACGTGGAAGGGGTTCAGTCCCCCGCACGAACGCTCGCGCTGGGCAGCGGCGCCTGCCGTGATCTGGCCTGGCTGATGATCGAGACGCTGCGTCGGCAGGGCTACGCGGCGCGGTTCGTCAGCGGCTACATCAACGGCGGGGCCCGCAAGGGTGGCGGCGCGACCCACGCCTGGGTCGAGGTCTTTCTGCCAGACCTTGGCTGGACCGAGTTCGATCCAACCAATGACCTGACCGAGTCCCCGGACCTGATCCGGGTGGCGGTCGCCCGCACGCCGGCCGAGGCCGCCCCGGTCAGTGGCTCGATCTACGGAAATCCCGGCCCGTCGGAACTGGATGTCACCGTAACGGTTTCAGCTCTGGAGCCGGTCAACGACGCCTGACGACCCGTAAGCGTACCAGGAGCCCTCTGATGACCAGCGGCTTTCAGCAACAGAAGCATCCCGCCGGCGCCTTTTCCCCGCCCCGGGTGGTCCCGACGGCTCAGCACGGCGGAAAGCCTGACAAGGGCTGCATCGGTCCTCTTTCAAAGCGGGTCATCACGCCTCGCGCAGGCCACTAGGCCCCACCGCACCGCAGCAACCCGATTCGAGCCGTCTATCTCGCGTGTAACGGGTCCGGCAGGCTCGCTTGCCTCGCGAGCGGGCTTGTTTGTCGTGGCGCTGTAGTTAACGTGCGTTCAGGATTTGGTGGGGAGCTGCGCTTTCATGCGCGCGCGTACAGCCACGGCTGTGTTCACGATCACGGTGCTGGGAGCGATAGCTCTCGGGGCCGCGTCGAGCATGAGCGCCGCGACCGATGGCCTGTCCTCCGATTCCCTGATCGCCGGCGCGCGGATGGGCGACGCTTTCAGCGGCGCGACCCAGCGTCCCGTGGATGACCCCGACGCCCCTATCGCGACCGGCCGTTGGGCAGAGAACGTCGCGCCGGTAGAACTGGCCGGCGGCCCCGCACCCGTGTCGGTCGCGACGGCGCCCCCCGCCCCCGAACCGATCCAGCTGTCTCGTCCATCCGCGCGACCTGACGCCGGCCGTTTCGCGCTTCTCGAGCCGGAGACGCCGGCGCCGGCGGCTTCATCGCTGAGCGTTCCGTTGGCCCGCATGGCCCTGGCGCCCTCGCCGGCGCCGCGGACGGTCGCGCCGGAGCCGCGCATCAGCCTGACGGTCAGCAATCAGGATTTCTCCGCGCCGGGGTCTGGCCTCGACGTCACGTCCGCGGTCTTCAACGAGCCGCTGCTGTCCTTCCGTCCGTCGCGCTCGCCGCTCGACATCCGCAGGCTCGCGCTTCGGGTCGGCCCGACCAAGGCCGTCGGCAAGAAGGGCCGCTGGTTCGTCTTCGCCGCCGGATCGGGACAGGCGTTCGGCCTGAACCTGCTGAAGGATCCGCTGCGGGGCTGGAAGCCGGCCGGCTGGTCGGTCGAGCAGCTGGCCGAATTCGGCAAGGCGCAGCTGGGCATCGGCTGGCGCCAGGGGTCACGGCAGATCGCCGCGAGCGTCGCCCGTCGCGATATCGGCGCCTATGGCATTTCCCGCGAGGATACGGTCGTCGGGGTCAGCTTCACCGTCAGCGGGAAGGCGGCCCCCAAGACCCGCTACGAACAGCGACTGCCGGCCGTCCACTAGGCCGCGTCGGCGGTAATTCGCCCCTCCCCGTCCGATTCCGTTTGAAGCACGAAGGTTCGCGGCGCTAACACCGGTGCGTGCCAGATCAAGAGCCCATTCTGGCGGCGTCCGATGCGCCGTCGCCGCACGCCCGTGACGTGCCGCGCATCGCCTATCTCGCTGTCGCCAGCGCGCTGTTCATGGAGTTCATCGACTCCACCGCCCTGTCGACCGCCCTGCCGACCCTGGCCCGCGCCTTCCACGCAGACCCGGTCCACCTGAAGCTCGCGCTGACCTCCTATATTCTGGCCCTGGCCGTGTTCGTGCCGATCAGCGGCTGGGCGGCGGAACGGTTCCAGCCGCGCCGGGTGTTCCTCGGCGCGATGATCGTCTTCCTCATCGGCTCGGCCCTGTGCGGCTTTTCGACCAGCCTTGGCGAACTGGTCGCGGCCCGGATCATTCAAGGCGCCGGCGGCGCGCTGATGACGCCGGTTGCGCGCCTGATCGTCGTGGGCTCAGCCCCCCGAAATGACCTGATCCGCGCCATGGGCTGGTTCACCATGCCAGCTCTTGCAGGCCCCTTGATCGGCCCGCCGCTGGCAGGCTTCGTGCTGTCGATCGCGGACTGGCCGTGGATCTTCTTCATCAACATTCCGATCGGCCTGCTGGGCATGATCGCGGTCCTGCGCTTCGTCCCGCGTCTGCCCAGCCTTTCGCCGGGTCCGTTCGACTGGAGCGGCTTCGCGCTCTCCGCGGCCGCGATTACCGGCATTGTCGTGGTGGCGGAGACCGGCGGCCTGAACCTGATCCCCTGGTGGGCGCAGATCGGCCTGATCGCCGCCTCGGTGGCAGCCGGCTGGGGCTACCTTCGGCTCGCGAAGGCCAAAATCCGGCCGATCCTCAATCTCGGCCTGCTGCGCTACCCGACGTTCCGGGCCAGCCTGCTGGGCGGCACCCTGATGCGGCTCGGCGTCGGCGCGGGGCCGTTTCTGATGCCTCTGCTGCTGCAGGTGGCGCTCGGCTGGACGCCGTTGCAGGCGGGCTCGGTGACGTTGGCGGGCGGCCTCGGCGTGTTCGTCTCCCGCCCGTTCGCCGCGCCGATGCTGCGCCGCTGGGGCTTTCGCGCGACGCTGCTGACGCTGGTCGCCCTGACGGCCATTCTGACGGCCATGCCCGGCTTCTTCCGCGAGGCCACACCCGTCTGGCTGATCATGATGTCGCTGGGCCTGTCGGGCTTCATGCGCTCCAGCCAGTTCATCGCCACCAACTCGATCGCCTTCGCCGACGTGCCGCAGAACGAGATCGCACAGGCCTCGACCCTGTCGGTGGTCGCCCAGCAGATCGGCCTCGCCCTTGGGGTCAGTTTCGGCGGCATGATGCTGCATCTGGCGCGCGGATCGGGCGGCGTGCTGACGCCGGACCGTTTCACCCTGCCCTATCTGGCGATCGGTGCGACGACCCTGCTGTCGGCGCTGGTCTACTACCGTCTCGACCGCAACGCCGGAGCGGCGATCAGCGGGGCGAAGTAGGCCTCAGGCGGCCTTTCTCGTCGCCTCCGCGCTGGCGATGCGCGCCTTGGCCATCTCGTCGGCGACCTCATGGGTCGGACGTTTCTCGGCCAGCGACCGATCAAGTATTTCGCCAAGGGTCGCCGTCAGGCGGGTCAGTTTGCCCTCGACCCAGGCCGGGTCGAACGCCGCGCCGGCCTCGATGGCGGCGATCTCGGCGGCGACATTGATGATGCCGCCGCCGTTGATCACATAGTCGGGCGCATAGAGCATCCCGCGCTCGAACAGCAGCGCGCCGATCTCCGGCGAGGCCAGCTGGTTGTTGGCCGCGCCGGCGACGACCCGGCCCTTGATGCGGGAGAGCGTCTCGGCGTTGACCGCGCCGCCCAGCGCGCAGGGGGCGAACACGTCCGTCTCGGCGTCAAAAATCGCCGCCGGCGGCACGATGGTCGCGCCGGTGCGGGCCGCGACCTGGGCCAGGGCCGACTCGTTGACGTCGGTGATGATCAGCTCTGCGCCGGCGTCGGCCAGCTTCTTCGCCAGATAGGCGCCGACATGACCTACGCCCTGGATCGCGACGCGCACGCCCTTCAGGTCACGGCCGTAGGCGCGCTCGACGCACAGCCGCACGCCGCGGAACACGCCCTCGGCCGTCACCGGGCTGGGATCGCCTGACGCAGCCGGGTGGCCCTCGAGGCCGGCGACGTAGCGGGTCTGCTTGCGGGCGCTCATCAGGTCGTCGGGCGAGACCCCTACATCCTCGGCCGTCCAGTATTTGCCGCCCAGACCATCCACGGCTCGGCCGAAGGCCTCGAACAGGGCCGGCGTCTTCTGGGTGCGGGCGTCGCCGATGATCACCGACTTGCCGCCGCCCAGCGGAATGTCGGCCATGGCATTCTTGAACGACATTGCCCGCGACAGCCGCAGGGCGTCGGTCAAGGCTGCGTCGTCGGACTCATAGGGCCACATGCGGCAACCGCCGGCGGCGGGGCCCCGGGCGGTAGAGTGAACGGCGATGATCGTCTTCAGGCCGGTCCTTTCGTCAAAGACGGCGTGTACGCCTTCATGGTTCTCGAAGGCGGGATTATCGAAAACGGACATGCCGGGTTCCGGGCTGATCAGGGGGAATTCGTGCGCGCGGGTTTACGCGTCGTCAATCGGTCTCACAACCCAAAACGGTCGGTCAGGCGTGGGGTTTCAGCGGCGGCGGGATCGGCGGGGCGCCGGACGGCAACGGCGCGGACGGGTCGATAATGAAACTCCGGATGTCTGCGATAACCACCTCGCGCTGGAGATCACGGGTCAGCAGGTGCCAGCCGTGCGCATAGTAGGCCGTCCGGTCGGCCGCCTTCAGACGACTGGCCGCCCTGAACGCCGCCACCTTGGGAATGACCTCGTCATTGGCTCCGTAGAACCAGCCAACGGGCACGCGGATCCTGCCCGTCGACTCCCAGGCCGTCTGCATCAGGTCGACAAGGCCGTAGAGCGTGTCGTTGCGCGCGCCCCAGATCAGCATCGGGTCGCGGCCCATGGCCACCAGCTCTTCGTGGTTGTCGCTGGGATGAACCCGATCGACCACCCAGCCCGGCGGCCTTAGCACCGTCTCGCCCGCCAGATGGGCGGTGAACCAAAGCGCGGTCCTGAACGGCAGCGGCTGGCTGGCCCAGCCCCATACCGCCGGCGCCATAAGCACCAACCGGTCGGCGGCCGGCGGCCGGTCCGACGCGAAAGCCGCGATCGCCACCGCGCCGCCCATGCTCTCGCCCGCGACGACCAGGGTGGCAGTCGGGTGACGTTGCCGCAGCAGGCTGACGAACACCCTCAGGTCCTCGCACATCAAAGCCTCGCCGGCCCAAACGCCGCGTCCGGGAGACCGTCCGAAGCCGCGCTGGTCAAAAGCGTAGGTGGCGATGCCGCTCCCGGCCCAGACCGGAGCCGCGAAATGGAAGGCGTTGGAATAATCGTTCATACCGTGGAGCGCGGCGACCACGACCGACGGCTCGCCCTCCGGCAGCCAGCGCTTCAGCCCCATCCGTCCGCCGTCGAAGCTGACGAACGTGTCGTCCTCCAGCCGGGGTCCGCTGAATCCGAGCTCCGGGGCGCCGGCCATCTGCACCATGGGCGCGCATCCGGTCACGACGGCGCTGGCGGCGAGCAGGAACAGGCGGCGGTTCATGGCTTCAGAATGCCCGAGCCCCTGTGGCGAAGAAAGGGCGGCTACGCGTCCGGCTCCGTCGCCGCCGGCGGCAAACGCAGGCGATAGACTCCCTTGAAGCTGTCGGGATCGGCGGGCTTGCCGTGGCGGGTGATGACCACCGTCCCGGCGCGCGCCATGCCCACGGCCGTAGACCGCACCTGCCCCAGGATCCGCTGCCAGCGTTCCGGCTGGAGGGTCTTGGCGACCTCGGACGGGTCGATGCTCTTGCCAGGCGGAAGGGCCTTCAGCAGGTCGAGGATGGCGTCTTCAATCGGAGAGGTCATGGCGAAACCCGCAACACGCCCTGTTCGCAACGGGCCGAGACGCCGCTATGAACGGCCCGCGAAAGGATAACAAGCATATGGACGGCGGAAACGAGGTCTCCAGCGGACCGCGACTGACCACGGAAGGGCCCTGGGCCGGCTGGCGCAGCTGGGACGGCGATCCGTTCGAAACGCAGTCGGGCCCCTACTACTTCCGCAAGGACGAAGACGGGACGACGCGTTGCGCCTTCCGCGCCGAGCGCAAGCACATGAACGGCGGCGGGTTCATGCACGGCGGCTGCATGATGACCTTCGCCGACTTCGCCCTGTTCGCGCTCGCGCATGAGCACCTTGAGGGGAGTCACGCCGTGACGGTCAGCCTGAACGGCGAGTTCGTCGGCCCGGCCCACGAAGGCGACCTGGTCGAGGCGACCGGCGAAGTGATCAAGGCCGGCAAGTCGATGGTCTTCATTCGCGGCCTGATCTCGACCGGCGGCGCGCCGATGATGACCTTCTCGGGCGTGATCAAGCGGGTCGCGCGGCGGCTCTGACATGGCGCTCGAACCCGCAACGCCTGACGACATTCCGGCGATCATGGCGATCGAGCGGATCCCGGCCTATGCGCTGTTCATCGGCAGCTTCGAGGCCGACGAGCACGCCGCCGCCATGGCCTCGACCGACGCCCGCTACCTGGTCTGGCGCGAGGACGGTCGATTGTTGGCCTTCGCCATTCTGCAGAAGCTCGACGACCCCAACCGGATCGTGCTGCTCAAGCGGATCGCGGCGGCGGAGACGGATGGCGGTCTGAGCGGTCGCCTGCTGCCGGCCGTCATCGACCATGTGTTCGAGACCACCGACGCCAACCGCTTCGAACTGAACGTCAGTCACGTCAATCCGCGGGCCGAGCACATCTATCGCCGCGAAGGCTTCGTGCATGAGGGGACGGTGCGGGAGGTCTACTGGCGCGAGGGCGAGGGCTACTATTCATCGCACCTGTTCGCGATGCTCCGCCGGGAATGGGAGGCATTGCCGCGCCGCCGGATGACCGAGATTTAATGCAGGTGACACAAGCTTAACTGGGCTCGCGCTTCGCCCTCGGCGACACCATCTCTCGACTAGAGGGATGACAATGAAGAACCTGCTCGTACTTGCGATCTCGGCGGCCAGCGCGCTCAGCGCCCTGTGGCTGCTGATCGCCGTGCCGACCGTGCACAGCCTGGCCTGACAACTTTCCGGCGGAGCTTGTCGCTGGCCATTCATGTACATATAATATGTACATATGGACATAAGGCCTGTGAACATGAGTGCGAAGACGGTAGGCGCCGCGCAATTCAAGGCTGATTGCCTTCGACTGATCGATGAGATGGGGCAGGATCGGCGACCTGTCACCATCACCAAACGCGGTCGCCCCGTGGCCGTGCTGACGCCTGTTGAAGGGGCCGCTCCACGATCCATCATCGGCGCCATGAAGGGCCGGGTCCTTCGGTACGATGAGCCGTTCGCCCCGGCGACGGATCCCGCCGACTGGACGGCCGACACTTGATCGTTCTCGACACCCACGTCCTTGTCTGGGCGCTGCTTGACGACCGAAGACTGGGGCAAATGGCCAGAACCAGGATTGACGCAGCGGGCCTGGCCGACCAGGTGCTGGTGTCCGCGATATCGCCCTGGGAGATCGCCATGCTGACCCAGAAGGGTCGGCTGGCGCTCGGCCGCGAAACCGGGGCCTGGCTAAAGGAAGCCTTGTCCTTGCCTGGGATCAGTCTTGCCCCGATCACGCCGGATATCGCCGTCGACAGCGTGGGCCTGCCCGGGGATTTTCACGCCGATCCCGCCGACCGGTTGATCATCGCGACCGCCCGTCAGGCGAACGCAACGTTGTTGACGGCGGATCGTGCGATCCTTGACTACGCCGCCGCCGGTCATCTGCATGCCGTCGACGCCGGGCGGTGAGCCTGCCCTGTCTAGGGCGCCGCCACCACCGCCACAGAGAGCACCTGCCGCACGCCCCGATCCGGGCGAGCGTCGGCATCGATGACCAAGCGCAGCGGGCCCTCATCGGCGGCCAGCGGCCCGGTCTTGAGCCGGTCAGCCAGGATGATCGGCCCGTCGCGGAAGCTGGGGTCGGTTTCGGCGATCGACAGCACGGCGCGATAGCCGTCCTTGCCGGTGACCACCACGAACGCCTGCATCGGCTTGCCGTGCAGACGCGGGCCCTGCGGCACGCCGGCTTCGCGCAGCAACGCCGACAGACTGACGCCCTGGTAGACCGTCTTGCCACCCAGCCGGGCCTCGGCCCGCGGCAGCGCCGCCAGCGCTTCCGGCGACAGCACCGTGACCTTGCCTTCGGCGCTGGTCACGGTCAGCGACTGGGCCAGCGCGGCGACCGGGGTCAGCACCAGTGCGGCCGCAATCAGCAACGCGCGCATCACGCCGCCACCGTCCCGGCTTTCGCCGCGGGCCTGGCCAGCATGCCGGCGTACCAGCGCGTGACGTTGGCCATCTCCTCGGGGATCGCGA
>CAZISF010000027.1:0-10076 GCA_964541915.1 uncultured Caulobacter sp. | reverse complement strand
GCCAGCATGCCGGCGTACCAGCGCGTGACGTTGGCCATCTCCTCGGGGATCGCGAATTTTGCCATGCGCGAGAAGTCGATCGCCGTGGCGGCGAGGATGTCGGCCATCGTGATCCGGTCGGCCGCGATGTACGGGCTATCGGCCAGCCGCCGGTCGAAGAACTTCAATGTGCGCGTCGCGCCGGCGCGGTTGGTCTCGGCGATCTCGGGGATCTGCTTCTCCAGCGCCGCCAGCGCCGGATGGCTGTGGCGCACGGTCATCATCAGCGGCGTCGCGAGCATCATCTCGGTGCGGCGACACCACATCTCGATGATGGCCGTCTCCTTTGGGTCGCGGCCGAACACGTTCGGCTCGGGAAACACGCTTTCGAGGTAACGGCAGATGGCCACCGACTCGGTGATCGCCGTCCCGTCGTCCATCTCCAGCATAGGCACGTTGGCGAGGCCGGCCTTGCCGACATAGTCCGGCTGCTTGTGCTCGCCGTTGAAGATGCTCACGTCGATGATCTCGACCTGATCTTCCGCGCCCTTCTCGGCCAGGAACCAGCGCACCCGACGCGGGTTCGGCGCCCGCAGGCTGTCATAGAGTTTCATGGTGCTTCCCGCCTTCTACTATCAGCCGCCGAACAGCATCGCCGGCATCAGCCCGACCAGCGACGCGGTCAGGCAGGTGGCGAGGAAGCCGGCCAGCATGGCCTTCCACACCATGCCCATCACCTCGGCCCGCCGTGCTGGCACCAGCACGCTGTAGCCCGCGACATTGATGCCGACGGACGCGATGTTGGCGAAGCCGCACAGGGCGTAGGTCATGATCATCCGGCTGCGTTCGCTGAGGGCTTCGGCCGGCAGCGCGCTCATCTTGATGAAGGCGGTGAACTCGGTCAGCACCAGCTTGGTGCCCAGCAGCAGGCCGCCAGTCGGCGCCTCGCTCCACGGCAGGCCAAGCGCATAGGCCAGCGGCGCGAAGAGGGCGCCGAGGCCCCGCTCGATACTCATCGGCTGCCCCCAGAGGGTGGGCAGCGCAGCCAGGATCTGGTCGGCCATCGCGATCAGAGCGACGAACACGATCAGCGTCGCGCCGACGTTCAGCACGATGGTCAGGCCGTCGCCGGTGCCCTTGATCAGGGCGTCGACCGAGCTGTCATAGCGCTTGTCCTCGGCCTCCATCAGGTCGTCCTTGGACTCAGACGGATCGGCCGGGATCAGAATCCGCGCCAGCAGCACGCCGGCAGGGGCGGAAATGATCGAGGCGGTCAGTACATGCGCCGCAGCGTCAGGCAGCACGCCTTTCAGGATCGTGGCGTAGGCCACCATGGTCGAACCGCTGACGCAGGCCATGCCGACGGAGATCAGCATGAACAGTTCCGACCGCGACAGCCGGTCGAGATAGGCGCGGATGAAGATCGGTCCCTCGACCTGGCCCATGAAGATCGTCGCGGCGGTCGCCAGACCGATCGGCCCGCGCAGACCGAGGATCTTCTGGAACATGAAGCCGAAGCCCTGGGTGATCCACTTGAGGATCCTCCAGTGCCAGAGCAGCGCCGACAGGGCGCAGACCACCAGGATCACCGGCATGACCTGGAAGGCGAAGATGAACACCCCGCCCGGCCCCGTCACCTGGAACGGCTGATCGCCGCCGGCGAGGAAGCCGAACACGAAGCTCGTTCCGGCCCGCGTCGCGGTCCCCAGACCTTCGACGGCGGCGCTCGCCCCCTGCAGCGCGCCCTGGGTGCCGGCGCTCAGCCAATAGAGCGGGTTGTAGACGTTCTGCGCGGCGTCCAGCCTCGGCAGGCCAAAGAGCAGCAGAACCAGCCCGACCTGGAGGATCAGCGAGCCGATCGTCAGCACGAACGGGAACCGCCCGCGGTTTTCCGACAGCACCCAGCAGAGGCCGAGTACGAAGGCGACGCCTATCAGGCTCTGGGCGTTGGCAGGCTGGAACATGAACTCCCCCTTGGCCGCGAGTCCCCTGCCCGCGTCCAGTCGGCCGATTGACTACGAAGGAGCGCGACCGCGCAAGGGCCGGGCGTTCTGCCCGACCCACGGCGCGTGATTACGCCGCGACAGCGGTCGTTGTCGCGGCCGTTCCGGCGGCGGAGTCGGCCGTGAGCTGACTGATCAGCTTGGCCAGAAGGCTGGCGGCGTCGTTGGAGAAGCCGGACTGACTGGCGCTTGTCGTTTGAAGCGAGGCGAGCAGTTCGGCCATGCTGACCTTGCCGTCGCCATTGGTGTCGAGCGGATCCTTCGACTTGGCGGCGGCATCGACATCCTTGCCGCCCGGGTGACCATGCGGCGGCTTGGCGGCCTTGAACTCGTCGAGCGACAGCACGCCGTCGCCATTCGTGTCGGCCTTGCTGACGAGGTTGGCCGCCATGGTCGCCGTATCGCTTCCGGACGGCCCGCCCGGAGGGGCGTGCGCCGCCATGTCGGAGGCGATTTCATCGGCGGTCAGGCTGCCGTCACCGTTGGAGTCCGCGCCCGAGAAGATCTTCTCGGCCCGGTTTTCCTGCAGCGACAATAAAGAGCCCATTGTTGCAGCGGCGAAATTCTGGCCGCCGCCTTCTCCGCCGCGCATTGGCCGCGCGGAGCCGGAACTGCCGGGCTGCGGCAGGTTCTGCCCTATCGACTGGAACTCATTTGCTGAAAGCTGACCGTCGGTGTTCAGGTCAGCCTTGGCGAACATCGCCTGCAGCTGCTGCTGCAGGGCCGATGAACCGCCTATGCTGGTTGGGGACATGTGAGGCCTCCTGTCAGGAGACGCCGGTCGCGGTATCCGCCGACGCCGCCCCGGAACGGCCCGGAGCGCCCTCACCCTTGCCAGACCCGTTCCGGGTCCGGTTTCGGCCACAAACCTGCTTACTTCCCGAGCAGTTCCTTCACCAGCGCGTCGCGGCCATAGACCTTGGCCAGGGCTTCGGTGATGGCGGCGGTCGACACCACGACGGTCCGGTTGACCGTCCCGTCGTAGCCATAGGCGCCGGCGATGCTGTGGATGTTGCCGTCGAAGGCCGCCCCGATCACCTCGCCGCGGACGTTGATCACCGGCGACCCGGAGTTGCCGCCGATGATGTCGTTGGTCGTGACGAAGTCGTATACCGTGTCCGGATTCAGCCGGTCCTTCGCCGCCAGCCACCGCGGCGCGACGGCATAGGGATCCGAACCGGTCGCGCGGTTGAACAGGCCGCCGAAGGTGGTGAAGGGGCCCACATCGCGCCCGCGCCATGACCAGCCGGCGACCTTGCCGTAGGACAGTCGCAGGGTGAACGTCGCGTCGGGATAGACGCTCGCGCCGTAGACGGCGAACCGCGCCTTCGCGACCCTGGCGGCGGCGCGCTCCGTGGGGGCTGAGACGTCCAGCTCCCAGGCGGTGCGCGAGGCCCGGGCCGCGGCATCGATGCTGAGGGCGTACTGGATCAGCGGATCACTGGAGGCCCGGATGGCGTCAAGGCCCCCGTCCCAAAGCGCCTTGCGCACCGCCGGGTCGCCGAGCTTCGTGCCGGACACGAGGCGCGCCGCCAGCGCCTGCGGGCTTTCCTTTCCGAGCAGCACGTCAACGCTGGCCGGGTCAGCGACCAGATATTCACGCGACTTGAGCAGCCAGAACTCGAGGTAAAGCTGTTCAAGCTCCGGCTCGATCTTCGCCGGGGTCAGAACCCGTCGCTGGATCGCCGGAAGGCGGGTCTCGGAAAATTCGGGGAGCCGATCGCCCGGGGCCTTGGCCCGCTCCTCGGCGGCGCGGACGAGACTGCGGGCGTACTCGAACAGGCGCGAGCGGCCGCCGGCGTCAGCTTCAAACTGGCGATAGGGGGTGTAGTCGCGGGCGTAGGCCAGCTGGACGGCTTCCAGCTCGCTCCAGGGATCGCCGATCTGGGCGGCCAGGGCCGGATCGGCCGCGACCTTTGCCCGAAGCTCGGCCTCGGCCCGGCGCTTGCCGGCCATGAAGGCCGGGTCGTTCAGCGCCAACTGGCGGCCGTAGGCCACCTTGAAGCCGTTCTCGGTGCTGAAGATGGCGTCGGCCACGATCCGCTGGGCGTCAGGCCCCCGTCGGCCGAACTCAATCAGGCGGCCACGCAGTTCCGACCGCTGGAGCTGGGCCATCGGCACGCCGATGTCCCGCGCCGTCTCCAGCTGGCTCATGGTCAGCAGGCGCTCGGTCGAGCCCGGATTGCCCGAGACGAAGGTCACATCACCGGCCTTCGGCGCGGCCGGGTTCCACTTGAGGAAAACCGGCGTCTGCACAGGCTTGCCGTCCTCGTAGAGGCGCAGGAACGCCGAATCCATGTCGTACCGGGGGAAGTTGAAATTGTCGGGATCGCCGCCAAAGAAGGCCGTCGCGAACTCGGGCGCGAACACCAGACGCAGGTCGCTGTAGCGACGGTACCGGTACACGGCGTAACGGCCGCCCCGATAGAGGCTGACCGTCTGGCACCGGAAGCCCGTCGCCGCCTTGCAGGTGTCCGCCTCAGCGGCGACCGTCGCCGCATCCCGCGCCAGCCCATAGGCTTCGCCGGTCAGGCCGGCCGTCGCTGCGTTGATCCGGTCCGTCACGTCCGTGATCGCGACCAGCACCTCGCCCGTCATCCCGGGACAGGTTCGCTCCTCCGTGCGGGTCGCCGTGAGAAAGCCGTCCTTCAGATGATCCGACGCCGGATCGGACAGGGCGACCAGACAGCTGACCACGCAGTGGTTGTTGGTCAGGACCAGACCCTCTTTCGACACCACCGAGGCCGAGCAGCCCGGAATCCGGACCGACGCCGCCTGCACCCGGTCCAGCCAGGGCTGGTCGATCGTGACGCCGTAGTCGGCCTTCAGCTTCGCGGCCGGAAAGGCGTCGAAGGTCCACATGCCCTCATCGGCTGTCGCGGCCGGGGCGATCGTGAAGCTGCCGAGAAGGGCGGCGGCGAGGGCGGCGAAGAAGGCGCGGTTCATTGAAAAACCTGTGAAAACGGGAACAAACGGGCGTCGACCCATGGGAACTAGCGCGCGGTCGCCCCCGTGACCAGCATTTCGGGCAAGCCCTTACCCCGATTTAACTTGGCCGCGAGGCCGGTCCGGGACAGAACCGCAGCGCGTCCCGTGGTGGACGGTCGGGGAGTTGTGTTTGTCATGTCGCTGGCTCTGGCCACGCTGATCTACGAATGGCGCCGCTACATGGCGGCCGTGGTGGCGCTGGCGTTCTCCGGACTGCTCGTGCTGGCCTTCGTCGGCATGTTCATGGGCATCGGCAAGGCGTTCACCGCGCAGATCGACCGCGCCCGAGCCGACATCATGGTGCTGGGTCCGGGCGCCACGGCCCTGTTCAACGGCGGCCCGTCCGGCCTGCCCCGTCGCCTGATGGGCACCGTCTACCGCCATCCGGAGGTCATCCAGGTCGCGCCGCTCGACGGCTCGGGCGGGCGGTTCCAGAACATCGTCCAGGATCCCAAGGGCAATCCCTCCGATCCGTCGAAGCCGCCCAAGAGCCGCAAGATGGAGTTCGTCAACGTGACGGTGATCGACGCGATCCCCGGCTATGTGACCGTTCCCACGGACTATTCGGACGCCCTGATCGAGACCCTGCGCCAGCCCTATGCCGTCGCGGTCGATGAAACCGCGCTCGCCCGGCTCGGCGTCAAGGTCGGCGACAAGGCGGTCTACAACGGCAAGACGATCACCATCGCCGCCGTGACCAAGGGCTATCCGAACATGATGCAGGCGACGCTGGTCATGTCGCGCGACACCCTGCGGATGCTCGGCGAGGCCGACACCGGCCAGCGGGTCGGGCCGCTGATGGTCAAGATCGCCGATCCGTCACGCGCCGCCATCGTCGCGGCGCAGCTCAACCAGGCCGGCGGAGGCGCCTTCAAGGCCTGGACCCGCCAGGAACTGGCCGACGCCAACCAGAGCTCGATGTTCAAGGAGCAGTTCATCAGCATCATCCTGATCTTCGCCCTGATCATCGGCGCGATCATCGGGGTGGTGATCACCTGGCAGACCCTTCGCGGCGCCATCATGTCGAGCATCAAGGAGTTCGCCTCCCTGCGCGCGCTCGGCGTTTCGATGGGCAGCCTGCGCGGTATCGTGCTGGAGCTGAGCTTCTGGGTCGGCGTGACCGGCATCATCGCGTCCGGCTTCCTGACCTGGGGCGTCGGGACCCTGGCGAAGATGGGCGGCCTGCCGATGGCCTTCCCGCTCCCCATTGTCCTGTTCATCGCCGCCTTCCTGCTGGGGTGCGCGATGTTGTCCGGCTTCCTGTCGCTCGGCGTTCTCAAGGCCAGCCAACCCGCGGACCTGCTGCGATGAGCGTGCGCAAGATCCACCAGAACGGCCACAAGCTCGGCGATGTCGCGATCGAGGCGAAGGGCCTGGTCAAGCGGTTCAAGACCGGCCGGACGTTCGTCGAGGTTCTGAAGTCCGTCGATTTCGACGCCCGCCATGGCGACGTGACCATGGTCATGGGGCCGTCAGGCTCGGGCAAGTCGACACTCATCGCCGCGCTGTCGGGCCTGCTCAAGCCTGACGAGGGCAAGGTGCGGGCGCTCGAGGCCGCCGATCTGTGGAGTTGGTCGGCCGGCCGTATTGACCGGTTCCGCCTCGACCACTGCGGGTTCATCTTCCAGGGCTTCAACCTGTTCCCCGCCCTCACCGCCCGGCAGCAGGTCATGACCGCGCTGCACTACCAGGGGGCCTCCAAGGCCGAAGCCCATCAGCGCGCGCAGGCCGCGCTCGAAGAAGTGGGTCTCGGCTCCAAGGTCAACCAGCGGCCGTCGGAGATGTCTGGCGGCGAAAAGCAGCGGGTGGCCATCGCCCGCGCCCTGGCCAAGGCCCCCGACCTGATCTTCGCCGACGAACCCACCTCGGCGCTCGACGGCGAGAACGGCCAGGTGGTCATCCGCCTGCTGCGTCGGGCCGCCACCGAGCACGGCGCTGCCGTGATCTGCGTGACCCACGACCCCCGCCTGGAGGCCTATGCCGACCGGGTGATCCACATCGAAGACGGCCGCATTCTGGATGACGTTCGGCGCACGCCCGACGCCAATCCCGCGCCGCTCAGCCACTGACTCTGAAGGGACGTTTCATGTTCGGCTTTCTGCGTAGCCGCTGGTTCTGGGTTCTGACCGTGCTGGCCATCGTCCTGGTCGGCGGCGGCCTGTTCATGAAGAGCAAGGCGGCGGCCAACAAGAAGCAGCTGGCCTCGGCGGCCAGCCAGACCGCGCCCAGCCCCTATGCCGCGATCGGCAACGGCAAGGCCGACGTCGAGGGCGGGATCATCCAGGTCGCGGCGCGTCGCGGCGGGGTGGTCCGGGCCGTCTATGTCCAGGAAGGCGACCGTGTCGTGGCCGGGCAGATGCTCGCCCGCCAGGAAGACGACGATCCCCGTCTCGCGGTCGGCCGCGCCCAGGCCCAGGTGGCCCAGGCCCAGGCCCAGATCGGCGTGCTGCAGGTCAAGCTGAACGCCTCGCGTCGCGAATTGGGCCGGCTGCAATCACTGTCCGCCAGCAACTTCGTCGCCGGTCAGCGCCTCGACCGCCAGGCCGATGAAATCCGCGACTGGGAAGCCCAGATCGTCGCCCAGCGCGCCGCTGTCGCCACGGCCACCGCCGCTCTCCGAGAAGCTGAGTATGCGCTGGAACTGACGGTGATCCGCGCGCCGACAAATGGCCGGATCGTGCGCCGCTACGCCAACCCCGGCGCCGGCGCCTCCACGCTCAACGTGTCCAACATGTTCGATCTCGAGCCGGACACCGCCCGCATCGTCCGCGCCGAAATCGTCGAGGCCGACCTGCCCAACGTGACGGACAACCAGGCCGTCGAGATCCAGCCGGAATCCGACCCGACGAAGATGTATGTCGGCAAGGTCCTGCGCCGCGCGGCGGTGTTCGGCGCCCGCAAGCTGGCCTCGGACGATCCGACCCAGCGCAGCGACGAACGCGTGGGCGAGGTGGTGGTCAGCGCCGACGGCGCCCCGCTGCTGATCGGCCAGCGTGTGCTGGTGAAGTTCATGAAGCCCGGCTTCCAGGCCGGCGTGAAGCGCGCCGCGCCGAAGCCGGCCGGTCCTCCGTCGAAGTAGGTCGGCGCGGGCGGCCACGCAGGGTTGCCTGACAATAGGGGCTGTTCGGGCGTGGCGGGCGTCAGGTCACCCTTGACGCCTCCCCTGCTGCGCCGCAAAACGCCGCCAAATCCAAACAGGCGTCAGCGCAGAGGAACTCTCACATGGCCGACATTCGCTTCGACGGTAAGGTCGCGATCGTCACGGGGGCCGGCGGCGGTCTCGGACGTCAGCATGCCCTGGAACTGGCCCGGCGCGGCGCCAAGGTCGTGGTCAACGACCTGGGCGGCTCGATGGACGGCTCGGGCGGCTCCTCCGCGGCGGCCGACGCGGTCGTGGCCGAGATCAAGGCCTTCGGCGGCGAAGCCATCGCCAACGGCTCGTCGGTCACCGACGACGCCGGCGTCGCCCACATGGTCAAGCAGACCATGGACACCTGGGGTCGCATCGACATCCTGATCGCCAACGCAGGCATCCTGCGGGACAAGTCGTTCTCCAAGATGGAGGTCGCCGACTTCGAGCTGGTCCTGAACGTGCACCTGATGGGCACGATGAAGCCGACCAAGGCGGTCTGGGAGATCATGAAGGCCCAGAACTACGGCCGGATCGTCGTCACGACCTCCTCGTCGGGCCTCTACGGCAACTTCGGCCAGTCGAACTACGGCGCGGCCAAGCTCGGCATCATCGGCTTCATGAACACCATCAAGCTCGAGGGCCAGAAGAACAACATCCACATCAACGCCATCAGCCCGGTCGCCGCCACGCGCATGACCGAGGGCCTGATGCCGCCGGAAGTGCTGGAAAAGCTGAAGCCCGAGTATGTCACGCCGGGCGTGGTCTACCTGGTCTCGGAAGAGGCCCCCACGGGCGCCATCCTGACCGCCGGCGCGGGTGTGTTCGCCCTGTCGCGCATCCTCGAAACCGAGGGCGTCTACCTCGGCGAGGGCGGCCTGTCGGTCGAGGAAGTCCGCGACAACTGGTCGAAGATCACCGACGACGCCGGCCAGAAGGCCTATTTCGCCGGTGGCGAGCAGGGCCAGAAGTTCTTCCGCAAGATGGCCGGCGGCTGATTGATCGGGGACATGCGCCGCAGGTGCGTGTCCCCCAATCCAGATACGGCAGCGATTCAGTGAGGGGACACGGGCCTGAAGGTGCGTGTCCCTTTTTCTGTCATCGCGCGCAGCGCGCCGGATCGTCAGCCTTGATGACACAGGCGATCCTGCCGCCGCGGTCGGCCCCATAGACCCGGACCAGCCGCTGCTCGAACCAGGTCCACTTGGCACGGGTGTCCTGCGACGCCACATCCATCGCCAGTTGCTGGATGCCGTTTGCGCCGCGAGACGAAGCCTTGGTGTCCTTGTTCAGCGTGGCGTGTTTCACCCGGCCGTCACAGTGACGGCTTTCCGGGAATCCCTCGTAGCACCCACTGATCAGACCGCCAGGAAAGGCCGCATCTGGATAGTCGGGGTCCAGCCAGTCGGCGGGCGAGGGCTGACCCATACCGGGCGGGTCATCGAGGCGTTGCCCCGGACGGCGCAGTGGGTCGACCCAGTTGCTGTGCGAGTAGAAGTCCTGCGAGGCGTGGAATGCCATGCCGAGCTGCTCCAACACCGAGCATTTGCTGCGCCGGTCCCGGCCGTCGAACGAACACTTGAGTCCCGCGGCGTCCCCGGAAATCGTCATGTCGGCTGTCACCAGGCCGTCGGCTTCGCTGACCGCTCGCTCCAGATAGCCGAAGATCCAGGCCCGGCAGCTTTCCAGCTCCGTCCGGGCCTCGGCCTGACCGCGGGGATAGGCGGGCAGGTCCAGCCAGTCGCCATTGTCACAGTGCGCCGCGCTCTCCGACATCAGGCCGCGATCCGGCCGGTCCGGCGCCCCGACGGCGCCGAAGGTCCCGCGCCTCCCGGCGATCTGGTCCATCGTCCTGGCGCCTATGCCAAAGCTGGCGAGGCCCTGGCGCGTGATCCGCTCGTGCTCGGCATTCTGGCCCAGGCCGTGGATCGTGCCGAAGGCCCACGAAGGACCCGCCGCCAGCAAGGCCAGCGCCC
>CAZISF010000026.1:0-32573 GCA_964541915.1 uncultured Caulobacter sp. | reverse complement strand
GGCATCAACGGCCTCACACCATGGCAGCGTGTGAACAACCTTCTTGGAAACGACAGCTAGCGCGACGGTGGGAACGCAATGGGAATCGAGCAGTTTCTGAAACTGGTTTCGCCTACGATCACTGAGCGATCCGGATCAGTCCTTTATTCAGGCCGCAGCGCCTTCTCCGCTCCGTCGACCGTCTATCTGCTGGGCCTCAATCCGGGAGGCGATCCCGTACGACAGGCGGCGGAGACGATCTCCCGCAATATTTCGGATGCCTTGGCGCGACCTAACGATGACTGGTCGGCTTATGTGGATGAAAGCTGGAACGGAAGGCCGCCTGGCTCATACAAGATGCAGCCGCGGATCAGACACTTGTTCGGTTCACTGGGAATCGATCCGCGGCGGGTCCCGGCCAGCAACGTGGTCTTTGTGAGAAGCGGCCGGGAGCATGATCTCGAAGGGCAAAAAGAGTCGCTCCTCGCCGCCTGCTGGCCAGTACACGAGGCAGTCATCGGAGCACTCGGAGTCCGAGCCGTTCTTTGCCTCGGAGGAACCGCCGGGCGTTGGACCCGCGAGCAGCTCGGTGCGCACCAGTTGGTGGACCAGTTCGAGGAAGACAATGCGCGTCGCTGGACAAGCCAGGCCCATCGAAACGCCGACGGTCAGTTCGTTCTGACATTGACGCACCCAAGCATCGCCGCCTGGAATACTGCCAGCGCAGACCCGACACCGCTCGTCCGGAAGGTCCTCGCCGGAGCATTTGACTAGGCGGAGGCGCTCGAATTGCTCACGGCCTCTTCCGGCTCACCAACTCCCCGGCTTGGAAAGAGCGCTACTCCGCGATCTCCTTCGCCCGTACCGTGAAGCCGACGAGATCCGCCCGGCCGAAGGTGTTGGCGATGGCGACGTCGGTGGCGTCGCGGCCGCGGGCGATCAGGATGCGGCCGATGCGCGGAATGTTGTTGCGGGCGTCGAAGGTGTACCAGCGGTCGCCGAGCCAGACTTCCATCCAGGCGGCGAAGTCCATCACCCCGACCTCCGGCACGCCGATGTCGGGCATGTAGCCGGTGCAGTAGCGGGCCGGGATGTTCATGCAGCGGCAGAAGGCGATCGCGAGGTGGGCGTAGTCGCGGCAGACGCCCTGCCCTTCTTCGTAGGCCTCGAAGGCGCCCTTGGTCGGTCGGGCCTGCTGGTAGTCGAAGCGGATGTGATTGTGCACGTAGTCGCAGATCGCCTTCACCCGCGCCCAGCCGAGCGGCGTGTGGCCAAACAGCGACCAGGCGAGATCGCTCAGCCGGTCGGTCTCGCAGTAGCGGCTGCCCAGCAGGTAGACGAGCGTCTCGTCCGGCAGGTTGTGGGCAGCGATCTGGACAGCGTCGGGGGCATAGTCGTCGAACCGGCCCGTGTCGCGGATGATGTAGTCGCCGGCCAGGGTGATCCGGCCGGCCGGGGCCAGAATGCGGCTGACGATGTTGCCGAAGCCATCGAGATACTGGCGCACGTCGACGACGGGGTCGGTCCGCAGCCAGTCCGGGGTTTCAAGGTCATCCCGCCGCGAGGCGTGGACGCTGAGCGTCAGCAGCATCGGGACCGGCTCGGGGCAGTCGTAGGTGACCTCAAAGCCTGCCTTGATGCGCATGGATGGTCTGCTCTTTGACTAACTGACCATGCCAACGGACCACGACGGCGAAAGTTGCCCGGCGATATCGAAATCGGACCGCACGTCGACCTCGACGTCCATGCCCAGGTAGTCCGACGACAGGCCCGACCAGGCGCCGTGCAGCGGCACCGCCTGACGTGGATCGCGGGCGATGGCCACCCGCACCAGGTCGGCGTTGCCGACAATGCCGTTGGTCGGATCGAACTCGACCCAGCCACAGGCCGGCAGATAGACCCGCACCCAGGCGTGGGTGTGACCGCCACCGACACGCCCCGGCGCGTCGGGATTGTAGTGAGGGCTGTAGATATAGCCCGAGACGAACCGCGCCGCGAGGCCAAGACTGCGCACCGCGTCCATCATCAGCACCGCGAAGTCGCGGCAGCTGCCGGTCCCGAGCGTCAGCGTCTCGACCGGAGTCTGCGCGCCGCCGACGAGACGGGTATTGTAGCGGAAGTCGGCGTAGATGGCCTGGGTCATCTCGCTGAGCAGGGTCTGTAGCCGGGTCTTGCCGACCGGTCGCACGAACCGGCGCGCCCAGGCGTCCACGAGGCCTTCCGGATCGGCATGCTGACGGTCCAGCGATGAGAGAAGGTCCGGCAGGTCGTCCGGGCTGTAGGCGAACGGCATGGCCCCCGTATAGACCTCGATCTCGCCATCCGGGTCGGCGAAGGCCGGCAGCGGGGTGTGCTCCAGCCGGACGCGACTTTCAAACACCAGCTCGGTGGTCCGGCCCGTGAATCCAGCCACACCGACGCAGTTGCCGAACACGTCCTGCACGGTGTGGTGGCGGGCCGGCGTGGGGGAAATGGTCAGTTCGTGCGACAGTAGTCGCTGGTCATGACTCTCGCGAGGCCGGAACATCATGCGATGCTCGCCCAGAGCCACCGGATTGCGGTAACGGTAGCGGGTAAGATGACGGATCGTGAGGATCGGCATTTGGACCAGCGTTGCGCCGATTCACCGGCCCGGTCGAACCGATTGCTCGGTCCGGACGATTTGCCGCCCTTTGTGATCACAAATCGGGACGCTGGCTCGCCGTTTCTGCTTCTGGGCGATCACGCGGGGCGTGCGATTCCCCGCGCGCTCGGCGATCTGGGCGTGTCGGGCGCCGAGATGGACAGGCACATCGCCTGGGACATCGGCATCGCGGAGACCGGCGAGCGGCTGGCGACAGCGCTGGACGCCTGTTTCATCCACCAGACCTATTCCCGGCTCGTGATCGACTGCAATCGCAAGCCCAATGCTCCGGACCTGGCGCCCGCGATCAGTGACGGGACGACCGTTCCTGCCAACGTCGGCCTGACCAACGATGACCGGGCGGCGCGCCTTGCGGAGATCCACGCGCCCTACCAGGCCGCCATCGCTGACCTCATAGCCGTCCGCACGGCGCGCGGCCAGCCGACCGTGCTGGTGTCGCTGCACAGCTTCACGCCGAGCATGGGCGGGTTCGCGAGGCCATGGCTGTACGGGGTCCTGCATCGCAACGACTCGCCGTTCTCCGACGCCGTCCTGGCCCAACTGAGGTCGGCGTTTGGCGACCAGGCCGGCGACAACCAGCCCTATGCGATGGACGGTCGCGACAACACCATTCCGCGGCACGCCGATGGCCACGGCCTCGACTACCTTGAACTGGAAATCCGCCAGGACCTGATCGAGCGGGCGGACGGTCAGGACCGGGCCGCCGCCCTGTTTGCCGATCTGTTGCCGCGCGCCCTGGCCGCACTGCCCTCTCGGGAGCCTGCCTGATGATCCTCGATCTGGACCACATCAATATCGCCACGGACAGGCTGACCGAGACGCGCGACTTCTGGCGCGATGTTATCGGCCTGACCGAGCGCTGGCGGCCGGATTTCCCGTTCGACGGCCACTGGCTCTACAGCGGCGACAAGCCGGTTGTACACCTGATGAGCCGACCGACGGCCGGCGTTGGATCGGACCAGGCGACGCTCAATCACGTCGCCTTCTCCATCGCCGATCTCGAGGCCGCCAAAGCGCGGCTGACAAGTCTCGGCGTACCGTTCCGGGAGATCGGCGTGCCCGACGCGCCGATCAGGCAGCTGTTTCTGCAGGATCCCAACGGCATCGCCATCGAGCTGAACTATCTGGGCGCCCAGACCGCCCGCGAGCGGTCCAACGCCTGATCGTCAGGCCGCGCGCGATCTGTAAGCCGCCCGGTCGGTGGAGCCGGCCGCGTCGCCGATCCTGAACTTGCCGACCAGCTGCCTGAGGTCCGACGCCTCACGGGCCAGAGAATGGCTGGCGGCCGTCGTCTGCTCGACCATCGCGGCGTTCTGCTGCGTGACCTGATCCATCTGGTTGACCGCGATGTTGACCTGTTGGATGCCCGTCGCCTCCTCCTGCGCCGAGGTCGCGATCTTCGTCACGGCCTCCGTGATGTCGCCGATCTGACCGACGATCCGCCTGAGCGCCTTGCCGGTCTGTCCGACCAGATCGACCCCGCTGTTGACCTGGTTCGCCGACGCCGAGATCAGGGCCTTGATCTCCTTGGCGGCCTCGGCGGATCGCTGCGCCAGCGCGCGGACTTCCGAGGCCACGACGGCGAAGCCACGCCCCGCGTCGCCCGCACGCGCCGCTTCAACCCCGGCGTTGAGCGCCAGAAGATTAGTCTGGAAGGCGATCTCGTCGATCACGCCAATGATCTGCCCGATCTCGCCGGACGACTTTTCAATCTGGCCCATGGCCGCGACGGCGTCGGTGACGATCAGACCGCCCGCCTCGGCTTCGGTGCGGGCCGCCTCAACGGCCTGCCGAGCCTGACCGGCGTTGCCGGCGGTGGCGCGTACGGTGATGGTGATTTCATCAAGCGCCGCCGCGGTCTCCTCGAGGCTGGCCGCCTGCTGCTCGGTCCGGCGCGACAGATCGTCGGCGGCCTGGCTGATCTCGGCCGCGCTGGTCTGAAGCGAACCCGCGTTGCCCACGATGGTGGACATGGTCGCCTGGAGCTGGCCCTGGGCGCCGTTGAAGTCCGCCCGCAGCTTTTCGTAGGCCGGTGCGAACGGCGTGGTGATCCGGAAGGCGAGGTCGCCTTCCGACAGCTTCTGGAGGCCTGACGCGAGCGCCGTGACGACGATGGACTGCTCCTCGGCTTCCTCGGCGCGCAGACGATCATTGCGTTCGCGATCCGCGAGGTTGGCCGCCTGCTGGTCGGCGGCCTGGCGTTCGATCCGGATCCGTTCCTGGGCGCTCTGCTTGAAGGCCATTACGGCCTTCGCCATCTCGCCGACCTCGTCCTGGCGAGAGAGGCTCGGAATGTCGATCTGGTTGTCCCCCTCGGCGAGCCGCTTCATGCGGTCGGTGATGCCGGACAGGGGAGCGACCACGCCCCGGGACAGGGCGACGATCCCGCCGATCACCACCGCGAGCAAAGCCGCCACCAGCGTGGCGGCGACGGCCGCGGCGGTCCTGGCGTCCTTGTCGGATGTCATGACAACGCCCTTACCGTAGGCGTCCGCCTGAGCGACGATGGTGCTGATCACGCCGCGATGGGCCTTGTAGGCCGCCTCGGCACGTTCATAGGCCGCGTCCACGGCGGCGCGGTCCCCTCTTTCGATCGCGGGAAGCATCTGACCGTCGACGATGTCGAAAAACGCCTGCACATGGCGGTCCGAGACCTCGGTCAGGTTACGCTTGATGTCATCCGGCAACGAAGACGCCTGCCAGAAGTCGTGCCGGGTTTGATAGTCCTTGCGGAGCTGGCTCAGCCTTTGTCGCCCCTCGACCGGCGTGACGCGTCCGTCGCGGATCAGCGTCGTTTCAAGGTAGGCCTCGACGATGAAGACCGGAGGCGGCAGGACGTCGGCCACGAGGTCCTTGCTCTGGATGATATCGTTGAAGCGCTGTCCGCCGATGCGGATATGCAGGCTGGTGGCCAGCGCGACCGCGCTGACGATGAGCACACCGGCGACGAGCAGAACGCCAAAGGCGTTAAGGGCGGTGGAAATCTTGAGCTTGAACATGACGGGTCCGTTTCGGTTTGGCCCCTCATGCGCAGAACAGGCTTAAGGTCGCGGCCTCCCCTATCCCCAAAGCCGGGACATTCTGATCAAGGACCCGGCTCGATACGGGCCGCCCCTCTTTGCGGTGACTTGAAATCGCCCTGGCAGCGAACGGCAGCGGCGGCCCGCGCGGTCCATGCTAGCGTCCGGTATCGGGAGACTGAATCGATGAAAAAGACCGTGCTCGCCGCCGCCCTGGCGACCCTGCTGGCCGTGCCGGCCCTGGCGAACGATTCGACGGCAGAGCTGGCCGCCGGCGGGCTGGTGCTGACCAAGACCACCGCCATCGAGATGCGCTCGGAGGACCTGTCCATCTCCGAACAGGCGGTCAACGTCCGCTATGTCTTCGTCAACACCTCGGCTGCGCCGGTGACCACCCGCGTGGCGTTCCCGATGCCCGACATCGGCGGCGAGGAATTCTGGTTCCACGACACGGCCATTCCCAATCGCGACGACCCGGCCAACATCCTCGACTTCAAGACCACGGTCGACGGAAAGCCCGTGGCTATGGCCGTCGAGCAGCGCGCCTTCGCCAAAGGCGTCGACCAGACCGCCTGGCTGAAGGCCCACGGCGTGCCGCTGGCCCTCCATCTGGAAGGCGCGATCGCCCGGCTCGACGCGCTGCCCAAGGCTGCCCAGGACGAAGCCGTGGCCCTGGGCCTGGCCATCCCGGACGAATATGACGCCGGCAAGGGCTGGGAGAAGCACCTGAACCCGGCCTGGATTCTCAAGACCACGTTTCACTGGGAACAGACCTTCGCGCCCGGCGCCCAGGTCGTTGTCGAGCATCACTACCGGCCTGCGGTCGGCGGAACAGTCGGTACGATGGTCGGCTCGCCCGGCTACATGGCCGATGCCGAGGGCGCGGCGCAGCGGGCGCGCTACTGCATCGACGCGCCGTTCCTGGCCGCTGTCTCACGGGCCAGGGGCGCGGGCGAGTATGCGCCGTTCACCGAGACCTGGATCGCCTACATCCTGCGGACGGCCGGCAACTGGGCCAAGCCGATCGGCGATTTCCACATGGTCATCGACAAGGGCGCGCCGGCGAACCTGGTCAGCTTCTGCGCCAGCGGCGTGAAGAAGATCAGCCCGACGCGTTTCGAGGTGCGCAAGACCAACTGGCGACCGGACCGGGACCTTTCGATCCTGATCCTGAAGCCCCTGCCCGCCCCCGAGTGACGCAGGGTCACGCTTTCGCTTCCCGTTGAGGGGCCTATCCTGTCGCCATGACCGGACCCGTTCTCGACCCCAACTACGACCCCCGCACGGACGGGGCCATGCGCGAGGGCGGCCACAAGCTGGTCAAGCCACGCCATGCCGCGACCCTGATCATCGTGCGCCGCGACGCGAAGAAGCCCCGGCTGCTGATGGGCCGGCGCAACCGCGGTCACGCCTTCATGCCGGACAAGTGGGTGTTTCCGGGCGGTCGGGTCGACCGGGGCGATTTCACGGCGCCTGCGGCCAATGAGCTGAGCCACGACGTGGCAGCGCGGCTGGCCCTGACGGCCCGGCACGCCAGTCCGCAGCTGCCCCGCGCCCTGGCCATGGCGGCGATCCGCGAGACCTTCGAGGAGGCCGGCCTGCTGCTGGCGAAAGAAGCTCCGCCCCGGCCGGGGATCGGCGGCTGGCGCGAGTTCCTTGAGGCCGGCGCCCTGGCTGATCTGGCGGCGCTGGACTTCGTCGCCCGCGCGATCACCCCGCCCTATCGGCCGCGCCGTTTCGACGCGCGCTTCTTCATGGCCGAAGCGGAAGCCCTGTTGAGCCTCGACCGGCGCCCCGACTGCGGCGAGCTCGATGAAATCGAATGGGTCGACCTGGACGAGGCGCTTGCGCTCGACCTGCCCAACATCACCCGCTTCGTCGTTTCCGAGATCGCGGAGCGGCTGCAACATGGGGCGCGGCCGGTTCCGTTCATGCGCTTCCTCAATGGCGCACGGCGGCTGGAACACCTGTGAGTCCATCTCCGACCTCGAAGCCCGTCAGGCCCCGCCACGCGGCCAGCCTGATCCTTCTGCGCAAGACCGTCGCCGGACCGCAGGTGCTGATGGGCCGCCGCCCTGCGAAGTCGCGGTTCGCGCCGGACGTCTTCGTCTTTCCGGGCGGGCGTCTCGACGCTGCCGACTTCGCCCGGCCGGTGCTGGCGCCGCTGGCCGAGGACTGCGTGCGGCGGACTGGCGCCGACGCCCGGCTGGCCGCGGCCCTCGCCAGCGCCGCGATCCGTGAGACCGAGGAAGAGACCGGCCTGACGCTGGCCAATGACCATGCACCCCTGACCCTGGCAGCCCGGGCCATCACTCCGACCATGAGCCCCGTCCGTTTCCACGCCCGGTTCTTCGCCGCCGACGCCGAGATCGCCTCGGGCGAGGCGGCTGACAGCAGTGAACTGGCCGATCTGGCCTGGCGCGCCCTGGACGATGCCCTGCGACTTCCGCTGTTCGACATCACCGAGGAGGTCCTGCGGACCCTTCAGCGACAGGGCGATCCGTTCATGATGACCTATCGCGCCGGAACGACGCGGGTGCGCGCCCTGCCCTGATTGACTTCGCGCGAACGATGAGTATGTTCCGCGCCTCTCAGTTTCGGCCCTCGCGGCTACCCAAGGATTCCCACGATGGCCAAACCGGCTTCCATCAAGATCCGCCTGAACTCCTCGGCGGACACCGGCTTCTTCTACGTCGCCAAGAAGAACGCCCGCACCATGACCGAAAAGCTCGTGCTGAAGAAGTACGATCCGGTCGTGCGCAAGCACGTCGAATTCAAGGAAGGCAAGATCAAGTAGATCTGCCAACACCTTGTATGTGTTGAAGGAAACCCGGCCTAGCGCCGGGTTTTCTGCATTCAGGCGGCGCGGGCGACGACCCGGTTGCGACCGCCGGCCTTGGCCTCGTAGACCGCTTCGTCGGCACGCTTGAGCAGGATATCGGGCGTGTCCGTCTCCCCGATCGTCGTGGCGACGCCGATGGAAATGGTCACCGTCAGCAGTTCCTTGCCGCCGGCGACCCGGAACGGCGAGCCCGCGACATGCAGCCGGATCCGTTCGGCGACCCGCTGCGCGTCGGCCAGCTGGGCCCCTGGCATGATCACCGTGAACTCCTCCCCGCCATAGCGGCAGGGCAGATCGATGGCGCGGACGTTCGAGGCGAGGCGCACAGCGAACTCGCGCAGCACCTCATCGCCGATGTCGTGGCCGAAGTTGTCGTTGATCTTCTTGAAGTGGTCGATGTCGATCATCAGCGCCGAAACAGGGTCGCCGCCATGGGTCGCCCGCTTCACCAGGGCGCCGAGCTGCCCTTCCATGTAGCGACGGTTGTGCAGGCCGGTCAGCTGGTCGGTGACCGCCAGTTCCAGCGAGTGATCGAGATTGTCGCGCAGGAAGTCGGTGTAGCGCTTGCGGCGGATCTGGGTCCGGGCGCGCGCCGACATCTCCTGGGGATCAAGCGGTTTGGTCAGCAGGTCGTTGACGCCGATCTCCAGCGCCTTGACCAGCCGGTGGCGTTCGTCCGGGTCGACGATGGCCAGGATCGGCAGGTGCCGCGTCGCCTCGTCCGACCGGATGGTCGCAGCAAAGCGCAGGCCGTCGAAGGCGCGGGCGGTGGCGTTGACGATGATCAGATCCACGGGCCCGCGGGCCGTCAGATGGGCCTTTTCCGGATCGGTCTCGAACACCGGGCGGTGCTCGATGGCCAGTTCGGCCATCAGCCGCTGCGCCTGGCGCTCGTTGTCGTCGACGATCAGGACCCGCCCGCCCGTACCACCCAGACGCGCCGCGGCGCCGGCTATCACGCCAATGCGGCGCCCCGAGGCCTCGCGAGCGCGCAGTTCGTCCATCACCTGCTTGAGGCGGGTCAGGCTGCGCACGCGGGCGAACAGCATGACGTCGTCGATCGGCTTGGTCAGGAATTCGTCGGCGCCCGCTTCCAGGCCCTCGATGCGGTCGGACCGGCCATCGAGCGCGGTCACCAGCACCACGGGAATATGGCGCGTCGCGGGATCGTCCTTCAGCCGGCGGCAGACGGCGAAGCCGTCCATGCCGGGCATCATGACGTCGAGCAGAATGATGTCGGGACTTTCCGCCGCCGCCATCGCCAGGGCGGTCGGGCCGTCATTGGCTGTGAGGACGTCGTAGTACTCGGCGGCCAGCTTGGCCTCGAGCAGCTTAACGTTGGCCTCGATGTCGTCGACCACCAGGATTCGCGCGCTCATCGTCTCGCCTCCCCTAGCCCAGCAGCCGTTTGATCGTGTCGAGGAAGTGCACGACCGAGATCGGCTTGGAAATATAGGCCTCGCAGCCGCCCTCGCGGATCCGCTCCTCGTCGCCCTTCATGGCGAAGGCGGTAACGGCCACGACCGGAATGTGGTTCAGATCGTCGTCTTCCTTCAGCCACTTGGTGACCTCCAGACCGGAGATCTCCGGCAGCTGGATGTCCATCAGGATCAGGTCAGGCCGGTGCTCCCGCGCAAGCGCGAGAGCGGAGAGACCCTCGCGGGTCTGCAACGTCTCGTACCCCTGGGAGTCGAGCAGGTCGTGGAAGAGCTTCATATTGAGCTCGTTATCCTCGACGATGAGGACCTTCTTGGCCATACAGCGACCTGCAACCCCAACCGGTTTCGACATCGCGGGCGAGCAAGGGACTCGCCGCTGTCGTGTTCCACCCAGTAATCGGGGAATATCCTTAAACCCGAGCTAACCCAGCGAGATCGCCTTGCAGCCCGTCGCCCTCGAAGATCTGGATATCCGGCCCACGGCGCCCCTGCTGATCGTCGACGTCGACGAGGTGCTGGCGCACTTCATGGCCGGGTTCGAGCGTTACGTGGGCCGACATGGCTACGAGATGCGGATTGACCGTTTCGCCTTGTTCCAGAACCTTTACAGGCCCGGCGAGGCCGACCACATCGACTTCGAAACCGGCAAGAAGCTGTTCGACGACTTCTTCCATCATGGCGCCGACGACCTCGACCCGGTGGAGGGCGCGGCCGAGGCCCTGGCCACGTTGTCGCAGCGGGCCGGCGTGGTGATTCTGACCAACGCCCCCGCCCATGCGCTCGAATCACGCACCGGTTGGCTGTCGAAGCACGGATTCGACTACCCGATGATTCTCCATTCCGGGCTCAAGGGCCCGACCATCGCCGGCATGGCCGCGCGCACCAGCGGTCCGGCGGCCTTCATCGACGACCTGCTGCCCAACCTCGAGTCGTCCGCGGAGTCGGCGCCCGCGGTCGCCACGTTCCAGATCATCGCCGACCAGCGCCTGCGCCCGTTCGCGCCGACCGTGCCGGATCGCCACGACCTGCACGAGGACTGGGCGACGCTCGGGCCCGCGCTGGGTGCGGTGATCCGGTGATCCGCATCGGCGTCGATATCGGCGGCACCAAGGTCGAGGCGGCGGCGCTGGACGCCGGCGGCACCTATGTCGCGCGGGTGCGGCAAGCCAATCCGGGCGACTACGACAGCTTCCTGCAGGTGGTGAAGGACGTGGTTGAGGCGGCAGAGCGGCAAGCCGGCCAGACCGTGAGCCGGGTCGGCATCGGCATGCCCGGCTCGATCTCGACCAGGACCGGCCTGATGCGCAACGCCAACTCGGTCTGGATGAACGACCGACCGATGCGCGAGGACCTGACACGGGTGCTCGGGCGGGCCGTGCGGATGGAGAACGACGCCAACTGCTTCGCGCTTTCGGAAGCGACGGACGGGGCGGCGGCCGGCGCCCGGGTGGTGTTCGGGGCGATCATCGGCACCGGCTGCGGCGGCGGGGTGGTTGTCGATGGCCGCACGATTGACGGCCGCAACGGCGTGGGCGGCGAATGGGGTCACACCCCCCTGCCCTGGCCGACGCCGGACGAATTCCAGGCCCACCGCTGCTGGTGCGGGCGCGTCGACTGCCTCGAAACCTGGACCTCCGGTTCGGCCTTCGTCGAGGACTACGCCCAGGCGACGGGTCTGAAGCAGGATGGCGCGACGATCGTGGCCGCCGCTCGTCGAGGTGAAGCCGCCGCCGTGGCCGCGCTGGACCGCTATATCAGTCGACTGGGCCGGGCCCTGGGATCGATGTGCACCCTGCTCGATCCGGACGTCATCGTGCTGGGCGGCGGCATGTCCAACGTCGACGAGCTCTACAATCGCCTGCCGGCCGTCGTGGCGCGCTACATCTTCTCGGACAGCTTCGAGACACCGATCCGCCGGGCGATGCACGGGGATTCCTCGGGCGTGCGCGGGGCGGCGTGGCTGTGGCCGGTCGAAGAATGATGCTCCCCTTCGGGGGAGCTGTCCGCGAAGCGGACTGAGGGGGTCACCCGAAACCTGAGCGGACCCCCTCCGGCTCGCCTTCGGCGATCCACCTCCCCCGATGGGGAGGATCTAGAGCCGCCCCCACCCCGGCGCCGGGGCGACCGCCTGGCGACTCTGCGGGATCAGATGACGCATTCTCCGGGTGAAACTCTTCAGCGCCACTTCGTTCACGCTGAGCGGACCCATGCCGTAGCTCGATGAGCTCATGCCGGCCTGGACCCTTTCGATCAGCGCCTTGTCCTCGATGTTGACCTGACGGTTCACGCGCCAGTTCAGGTAGCGGGTGGCGCGCATCTCGCGGCGATCGTCGGGCAGAACGTAGGCGATCTCGCGCAGCACGGTCTTCGTCGGCGACACCGGCAGGAACTGCATGAAGTCGATCTGGTCGGGGTAAATGTCGAAGGCGCAGTTGGGCCAGAGCTTGAAATAGGTCCACAGCCGGCGCCGCTCCGGCGGCAGGTGTTCGACCACCGGCAGGAACGCCTGGTAGCGCCGCTCGGACCAGTTGTCCGACGGGGTGTCGCGCAGGGCGCCCCACATCTTGTCGCACCAGTCCGACGCCTCAAGGCCATAGCCGGCGCCGAACAGCCGCGTCAGGCCTGGATGGGCGACGGTGATGTGCAGGCTGTCCGAGTAGTTGTCCGAGACGTTTTTCCAGTTCACCTCGCGCTCGCGCAGCGTGACGCGGCCGAGCGGCTGAAGCTCCTCCATGCGGTAGGGCTCCATCTCCGCATAGTAGGGCCCGAGCATCTCGCGCACCGAGGGCAGGCCGCCCTCGAGCCGAATGAAGATGAAGCCGAGGCAGACCTCGATGTCGACCGGGACCAGATTGTGCGCCGCCTGGTCGAAGCCTTCGAAGGCCTTCACGTGGGGCACGCCGACCAGCCGCCCACGCAGGTCGTAGCTCCAGGCGTGGTACGGGCAGGTCATCCGCATCCCGCAATTGCCGGCCGGTCCGTCGACAACGCGCGAGGCGCGGTGGCGGCAGACGTTGTGGAACGCGCGCACCTTCTGGTCGTCGCCGCGCACCACCACGATGCTCTCGCCGAGGAACTCCAGGGTGTGGAAGTCGCCGGCCTCGGGGATGTCGGACAGATGGCAGACGATCTGCCAGCTCTGGCGGAATACCGCGCGCTTCTCGGCCTCGAAGAAGTCGGGGTCGCTGTAGATCCAGCCCGGCAGGCCGCGATGGTCGTCCGCCGCCTCGGGATGGTTCGCCGCTGGCCGGATCGCGCTCATGTCTGCCCTCGATGCAAGTCGAGCCTAGTCACTCCGCCGCCCGCGCGAGGTCAAGACATCCTGACGCCCCAAGGCGGGGAGCGCGGTGTATGCTGCCTGCATGACCGCCCTCTGCCGCGACTGCTTCTGGACCGGGACCGACGCGACGCGACGCTGCCCGGCCTGCGGCTCGCCGCGGATTCTGGCGCACGCGGAGCTGTCGACCCTGGCGATGGCGCATCTCGACTGTGACGCCTTCTACGCCTCCGTGGAGAAGCGTGACCGACCGGAGCTGCGCGATGTGCCGCTGATTGTCGGCGGCGGCGTGCGGGGCGTGGTGACCACCTGCTGCTACATCGCCCGGATGAGCGGCGTGCGCTCGGCCATGCCGATGTTCAAGGCGCGGGCCCTGTGCCCGCAGGCCGTCATCCTGCCGCCGGAGTTCGCCAAGTATCGCGCCGAGAGCAAGCGGATCTTCGGCAAGGTCCGCGCCCTCACGCCGCTGGTGCAGCCACTGTCGCTGGACGAAGCCTGGATCGACCTGTCGGGGACGGAACGGCTGCACGGCGCGGCGCCGGCGATGATGCTGGCCCGGCTGCAGGCGGAGATAGAGGCGGAGATCGGCCTGACGGTCTCGATTGGTCTGGCGGCCAACAAGTTCATGGCCAAGATCGCCTCCGAGATCGACAAGCCACGCGGCTTTTCGGTCATCGGCGGGGCCGAGTCGCAGAGTTTCCTGGCGCCGAGGCCGGTGCGCATCCTGCCCGGCGTCGGACCGGTCATGGCGGCCTCCCTCGAGAAGGCCGGCTTCAGGACCATCGGCGACATCGCCGCCGCCGACCTGAAGGAACTGGCTGACCGCTTCGGTCAGCACGGGCTGCATCTGCACCGCCTCGCGCACGGTCAGGACGCGCGGGTGGTTAACCCCGACCAGAGCCGCAAGACGATCAGCGCCGAAACGACGTTCAACACTGACCTCAGCGAGACATCCGACCTCGAAGATCGGCTCTGGCCGCTGTGCGAAAAGGTCGCCCGGCAATTACGCGCGGAAGGGATCGCTGGCCGGGTTGCGAGCCTGAAGCTGCGCACCCCCGATTTCAGGATCATCACACGGCGCCGGACCCTGCCCGTGCCGACCCAGACCGCCCGGACCCTGTTCGCTGTCGCGCGTGAGCTGCTGGCGGCCGAGCCGGGCGGACGGTCCTATCGCCTGATCGGCGCCGGCCTGTCGGACTTCATCCCTGCCGGCACGGCTGAGGGCGACTTCTTCGCCGAAGCCGAGACCCGCAGCCTCAAGAGCGAGACCGCCGTCGACGCCCTGCGCGCGAAGTTCGGCAAGGGCGCGGTCGTCACGGGTCGCGCCCTGGGTCACAAGGCGCGGGATTGATCTTTCCCGTCAATCTATCGCCGTGACGCCGCGCGCGTAGGATCGCGGCATGACCGTTTCTCCTTCCCTCGCCATCGCCTTGCGCTTTCAGGCCCAGGGCTGCCATCGCCTCGGCTCGCCCTTCACCGGTGGCCTTCTGGACCACGCCGCGGCGGGAGACCTGGGGCCGCTGGACGACCTGTTCGCCGACTGGGCGGACGCCGATCTGGATGCCCACATGCGG
This sequence comes from uncultured Caulobacter sp., assembly GCA_964541915.1. Classification (GTDB taxonomy): domain Bacteria; phylum Pseudomonadota; class Alphaproteobacteria; order Caulobacterales; family Caulobacteraceae; genus Caulobacter. The sequence goes on along the minus strand of CAZISF010000026.1, from coordinate 17,798 downwards.
GACGCGACCCCGTTGCGGCTGGTCGGAGCCTTGCACCATCTGGTCCTGACCGGCGCGGCGCCTACCCTCGCCGCCCGGTACCCCGAGGCGGAGCCAGAAACGGACTGGCCGTCACTGGTCGCCGCCACCCGCGACGTCCTCGACGAACTGCGTCCTGCGATCGCCGATTTCATGGCCTCGCCGCCGCAGACCAACGAGGTCGGACGCTCCTTCTGCCTCGCACCCGGGTTCATGCAGATCGCGGCGCGGTTCGGCCTGCCGCTGACCTTGTTCGAAATCGGCGGCAGCGCGGGGCTCAATCTGCGCTGGGATCACTACGGCTATGATTTCGACGGCGCGCGCTGGGGCGACCCGGCGTCGCCGGTGCAGTTGGACAACGACTGGCGGGGCGCGCCGGCGGCCTTGCACCCCGTGACCGTTGTCGCCCGTTTCGGATGCGACCAGGCGCCCGTCGACATCACCGGCGACGCCACCGCCCTGCGATTGCAGGCCTATGTCTGGGCCGATCAGACCGAACGGCTGGCCCGCTTGCGCGGCGCCATCGCCGTCGCCCGCGCCGTTCCGGCCAGGCTCGATCGATCCGACGCCGCCGACTGGGTCGCGCGGCGCTTCCGGCCCGCGTCCGGCACGGCCTCGGTGCTGTTCCATTCGGTGATGTGGCAATACATGCCCGACGCAACGCAGGCCGCGGTCCAGGCTGCGATCGAGGCCGCCGGCGCTTCCGCGACGCCCGACTCACCGGTCGCCTGGCTGAGGATGGAGCCCGCCCCCGACTCGAACGGGGTCCCCATGGAACTGCGACTCACCACCTGGCCGGGCGCCGACGAGCGGCTTCTCGCGACCGCGCACCCTCACGGAGCATGGGTAAACTGGCTCTGAGCCCTCGCCCATAAGGGGAAAGCGGATCACGACCGCGCCAAACCGACACGCCCGGCCTCGTCAGCCCTTCCAAAGCGCCGATGTTTCCATATCTAATTGAGCATGAGGCGGCCCGTTCCCTGGGCTGCCCTGGATGGACGACAAATGGCGGAGAAGAAGTCAGGCGCAGGATCGAACGGCACGGGATCGGCGGTCGTCACACAGACGAAACCGAAGACCGCAAAGCCGTCGCTCTATCGCGTGCTTATTCTCAACGACGATTACACTCCGATGGAGTTCGTCGTTTATGTGATTGAGCGCTTTTTCAACAAATCGCGCGAAGATGCGACCCGCATCATGCTTCACGTGCACCAGAACGGCGTCGGCGTCTGTGGCGTCTATACCTACGAAGTGGCCGAGACCAAGGTGGCCCAGGTTATCGATTCCGCCCGCCGACATCAGCATCCGCTGCAGTGCACAATGGAAAAGGATTGAGGAGCCACAGCTTGCCCTCGTTTTCGCGCAATCTCGAAGAAACCCTGCATCGCGCCGTCGCTTACGCGAACCAGCGAAAGCACGAATATGCGACCCTGGAGCACCTGCTCCTGTCGCTCACCGACGATGAGGACGCCTCGGCGGTGATGGGCGCCTGCGATGTCGATCTCGCGACGCTCAAGAAGACGCTGACCAATTATCTGGACACCGAACTGCGCAGCCTGATCGTCGAGGATGGCGAGGACGCCAAGCCGACGGCCGGCTTCCAGCGGGTGATCCAGCGCGCCGTCATTCACGTCCAGTCTTCAGGCCGCGACGAGGTTACCGGGGCCAACGTGCTGGTCGCCGTGTTCTCCGAACGCGAAAGCCACGCCGCCTACTTCCTGCAGGAGCAGGACATGACGCGGTATGACGCGGTGAACTACATCGCCCACGGCATCGCCAAGAAGGCCGGCGCCTCCGAGCCGAAGCCGGCCAAGGGCGCGACCGTCGAGAACGACGAGGAAAAGGCCACGGTGAAGACCGGCGGCGAGGCCCTGGAGGCCTACTGCGTCGACCTCAACGAGAAGTCCCGCCAGGGCAAGGTCGATCCGCTGATCGGCCGCACCGCCGAAGTCGAGCGCTGCATCCAGATCCTCTGCCGCCGGACCAAGAACAACCCGCTGCTGGTCGGCGATCCCGGCGTCGGCAAGACCGCCATCGCTGAAGGCCTGGCGCTGAAGATCGTCCGCCATCAGGTGCCCGAGGTGCTGGAAGGCGCCACCATCTTCTCGCTCGACATGGGCGCGCTGCTAGCCGGCACCCGCTACCGCGGCGACTTCGAGGAGCGGATCAAGCAGGTGGTCAAGGAGTTGGAGAACCACCCCAACGCCATCCTGTTCATCGACGAAATTCACACCGTCATCGGCGCCGGCGCGACCAGCGGCGGGGCGATGGACGCCTCGAACCTGCTCAAGCCCGCTCTCGCCTCCGGCACCCTGCGCTGCATGGGCTCCACGACCTACAAGGAGTTCCGCCAGCACTTCGAGAAGGACCGCGCGCTCGTTCGCCGTTTTCAGAAGATCGACGTCAACGAGCCGACGGTCGAGGACACGCTGAAAATCCTCAAGGGACTCAAGGTCTACTACGAGGAATTTCACAAGCTGAAATACACCAACGAGGCCCTGAAGGTCGCGGTGGACCTGTCGGCCAAGTACATCACGGACCGGAAGCTGCCGGACAAGGCGATCGATGTGATCGACGAAGCCGGGGCCGGCCAGATGCTGCTGCCGGAGTCCAAGCGCAAGAAGACCATCGGCGTGAAGGAAATCGAGGCCGTTGTGGCCAAGATCGCCCGCATCCCGCCGAAGTCGGTCAGCAAGTCGGACACCGAGGCCCTCAAGGAACTCGAGAACGACCTGAAGCGCACGGTGTTCGGCCAGCCCGAAGCCATCGTCCAGCTGTCCAGCGCCATGAAGATGGCTCGCGCCGGCCTGCGCGATCCGCAGAAGCCGATCGGCTGCTACCTGTTCAGCGGTCCGACCGGCGTCGGCAAGACCGAGGCCGCCCGTCAGCTGGCCTCGACGCTCGGCATCGAACTGCTGCGGTTCGACATGTCCGAGTACATGGAGCGTCACACCGTCAGCCGCCTGATCGGGGCGCCTCCGGGGTACGTCGGCTATGACCAGGGCGGCCAGCTGACCGACGCCGTCGACCAGCACCCGCACGCTGTGGTCCTGCTCGATGAAATCGAGAAGGCGCACGCCGACGTCTACAACATCCTGCTTCAGGTCATGGACCACGGTCAGCTGACCGACTCCAACGGCAAGAAGGTCGATTTCCGCAACGTAGTCCTGATCATGACCACCAACGCCGGCGCGGCCGACTCGCAACGTCAGACCATCGGCTTCGGCCGCGGCAAGGCGGACGGCGAGTCCGAAGAGGCGATCAAGCGCATCTTCACGCCGGAGTTCCGCAACCGCCTGGACGCGGTGGTGGCCTTCAAGCCGCTGACGCAGGAGATCATCCGTCAGGTCGTGCAGAAGTTCGTGCTTCAGCTGGAAGCCCAGCTGGCGGACCGCAACGTGACCATCGAGACCAGCGACGAGGCCGCCGACTGGCTGGCCAAGAACGGCTTCGACGAACTCTATGGCGCGCGCCCCCTCGCCCGCGTCATTCAGGAACACATCAAGAAGCCGCTGGCCGACGACATCCTGTTCGGCAAGCTGGCCAAGGGCGGCCACGTCCGCGTCGTGCTCAAGGACGGCAAGATCGCCTTCGATTTCGAGGTCGACGAGAAGGCCCGCCAGCCAGGCGAACCCGAGATCGAGGAACCCGCGCTCGCGGAATAGACCGGCCGCGACCCGGATCGGGTAAACCGCATCTAAGCGGACAAGCGTCGAAAGTCCCGATACCAGCGGTATCGGGATGACGCGCATGACTCTGTTTCGGCCTGCCCAGACAGAGCGTCATCCCCTCCTGCCCGTCGCGTTTCTCGCCGCCTATGTCGTCAGCGCGGCGATCGCCTATGTGATGACCCGCGGGTCGGGCGGCCTTGCGGTGCTGTGGATCAACAACGGCGTTCTGGCTGCGGCGCTGCTGCTGTTGCCGAGGGGCCCGGCCATTCAGCTGGCCATTCTCTGCACCATCACCGACGGCCTCGGCGCCGCGATCAGCGGCAGTCCTCCGGGGCAGGCGATGCTGATCGCCGGATGCGACCTGCTGGAATCGGTCGCGGTCGCCCTGATGCTCCGACGCGTCGGTGGCGCGGCTCTGGATCCGACGACCCTGCGGCGCTTTTCCCATGTGGTCCTGCTGGCGTTCCTGCCGGTCACGCTGCTGGTTTCCACAGTTGGGTCCACCCTTTCGGCCATTCTGTTCGACCACACCTTCACGGACCTCTGGCTGGTCTGGGCCGGCGGCGACTTCCTCGGCATGATGTTCGGCCTCCCCTGCGCCATGTTGCTTGCCCGTTTCCGCCAGTTCGACAAGCACTCGCCGGCCGGGCCTGTGGAGCGCGTGGTCTGGATCGCGGTCTCCGCCGGCAGCGCCGCGGCCATCTTCTTTCCTGGCCAGGCGCCGCTGCTTTATCTCTTCTTCCCGGTCGGCCTGATGGTCGTTCTGAGACTGAGTCCGCCGGTCTCGCAGGTCGCCATTCTTGCCTTCGCCATGGTCGCCGCCGGCGCCACGGTGTTCGGCTTCGGCCCGATCGCCGCCTACGCACCCGATATGAACCAGAGAATTCTCGGCCTGCAGCTGTATCTGGCGTCATTGCAGGGCTGTGCGCTGGTGTTGACCAGTGTCCTGACCCAACGCGCGCGAGCGCAGCTGGCCCTTCGGCGAGCCCTTGCGACGGCCCGGCAGACCCGTGCCGCGGCCTTCGAGGCGGCGGGGGCCAAAGGCCGCTTCCTCGCGGTGATGAGCCATGAAATGCGCACGCCGCTCAACGGCATCGCCGGCTACGCCCAGCTGCTCGCCACCCGTCAGGATCTGCCAGCGGACGCCCGGGAGCAGGTGCGCACCATCGAATCCTCCAGCGAGGTCCTGCTCGGCCTGATCAGCGACGTCCTCGACTATTCGCGCAACGAGACGGCCGGCCTGCAGCTGGTCGAACGCCCTTTCAGCCTCTCCGACGCGTTGGCCCGCTCCCTCGACATTGTAAGGCCGATGCTGGCGAACCGTCCGATCGAGCTCGTCCTGGCCTCGGACATCCCTGACGGCCTCATGCACCAAGGGGACGAACGCCGCCTGACCCAGATCCTGATGAACCTGCTCGGCAATGCGGCCAAGTTCACGGAAGAGGGTACAATCACCGTCACGGCCGATTGTCGGCCCGGCGTTCACGACGGCGTGGATGCCCTGACGATCTCCGTGCGTGACACCGGCATTGGTATTCCGGCCGACAAGCTCGACCTTCTCTTCACGCCCTTCTCCCAGGTCGACGTCTCCGATCGCCGCAGCTTCGCCGGAGCCGGCCTCGGACTGGCCATCTCTCAATCGCTGATCCATCGCATGGGCGGGACCATTGGCGTCGAAAGCATCGAGGGCGAGGGGTCGCGGTTCTGGATCGCCGTCGCCTTGCCGCGTTGCGTTGGCGCCGAGCCTGCGGACCAGGCCGCCCTCGAAGACATCGATCCCCGCACAGCCCGCGTGCTGGTTGTCGACGACCATCCCGTCAACCGTCAGGTCGCCACGCTGATGCTCCAGGCAGCAGGATTTGAAGTGGCGACTGCGGTCAATGGCGCAGAAGCCGTCGAGGCCGTGTGCGCCGGCGCCTTCGACCTGGTCTTCATGGACCTGCATATGCCGGTCATGGACGGGCTGACCGCCTGCCGCGCCATTCGCGCGCTCGAGGGCGCCGCCGGCGCCCTGCCGGTTATCGCCATGACGGCCGCCGCCATGCCGGAAGATATCGAGCGCTGCCAGGCCGCCGGCATGAACGGGCACATCGCCAAACCGATCCGGCAGGAGGAGCTGTTGCAGGCGACGCTCCAGCAGCTCGCCGCGCGGGACATCGTCGACGCCGCCTGATCGGCCTTGCGCGAGTCGCCTCCGAGCGCCGATGCTCGGGGCATGTCTTCAACGCTCCTTCCCTGGCAGGCCTGGGCGCTGCTCGCGGCGGCTTTCGCGGCCCTGACGGCGATTTTCGGCAAGGTCGGCGTCGAGGCGATCAATTCGGACTTCGCCACGCTGATCCGCACGGCGGTGATCCTGGCCGTGACGGCCGCCATCGTCGCCTCGACCGGCGCCTGGCAACCACTGGCTTCGGTGTCGGGCAAGAGCTGGATCTTCCTGACCCTGTCGGGTTTCGCGACCGGCGCGTCCTGGCTCTGCTACTACCGCGCCCTCAAGCTCGGGCCCGCGGCCCAGGTCGCGCCGATCGACAAGCTGAGCGTCGTGCTCGTCGCCGTGTTCGCCACCCTGTTTCTCGGCGAGCGGCTGACCCCGAAAAACTGGCTGGGCGTGGCGCTGGTCGCCGCCGGAGCCCTGCTCGTCGCCACCAAACGCTGATCCCGGGAGGATCCCATGAAGTACCGCAAGCTCGGCTCAAGCGACCTGATGGTCTCGGAAATCTCGCTGGGGTCCTGGCTGACCTATGGCGTCGGCGTTGAGCGCGACAACGCCATCGCCTGCGTGAACCGGGCGTTCGAGCTCGGCATCACCTTTCTGGATACCGCCAACGTCTATGGGCGCGGCGCGGCCGAGACCGTGCTCGGCGAGGCGCTCGTCGGCCGCCCGCGCGACAGCTACATCCTGGCGACCAAGCTGATGGGCCCGATGAGCGACACCGACAAGGGCCTGTCCCGCGCCCAGGTGTTCAAGCAGATCGACGACTCGCTTACGCGCCTGCGCACCGACTACGTCGACCTCTACCAATGCCACCGCTATGACCCCGATACGCCTCTGGAAGAGACGATGCAGGCGCTGACCGAGATCGTGCAGGCCGGAAAGGTCCGCTACATCGGCTTCTCCGAATGGTCCCCGGATCAGATCGAAGCGGCGTTCGCCCTCCCCGGCGTCGAGCGTTTCGTGTCCAGCCAGCCGCAGTATTCGCTGCTCTGGCGTCGGCCCGAGTCCAAGGTCATCCCGGTCTGCAAGGCCCACGATGTGTCGCAGATCGTCTGGTCGCCATTGGCCCAGGGCGTGCTGACCGGCAAATACCTGCCCGGCCAGCCCCTTCCCGACGACTCGCGCGCCGCCAGCGACGCCATGAGCAGCGCCATCCAGCGCTGGATGGAGCCCGATACGCTGGAGCGCGTGCAGCAACTCCGCCCCATCGTCGCCGAAGCCGGCTGCACCATGGCGCAGTTCGCCCTGGCCTGGGTGCTGCGAGAACCGAATGTCGCTTCAGCGATCGTCGGGGCCAGTCGTCCGGGCCAGCTCGATGACAATGCCGCCGCCGTGGACCTGAAGATCGATCCGGCCCTGTTCGCGCAGGCCGAAGCGGTCCTGGCGCGCTAGGTCGGCGCGGGCTCGACCGGGACAGCCTCCACCGTGGAGGGCGTTGGCTCGGCCGGCGCCGGTTCGGCCGGGGCAGGCGCTTCCGGCGCAGGTTCCGGCGCCGGCGGGGTCGCGGCGGCGCGACGGGCCAGATAGCCCGCGACGATGGCCTTCACCTCGCCGGCGTCCGCCTTGGGCAAAGCTTCCCCCTTGCAGGCGTAGGCGCCGGCGCGGCTGAACGGCGAGTCCGGCACGATGTCGCGCCAGCTGTACTGGACCGTGCCACGCTCGATGACCGCCATGTCGGCGGTGAACTTGGCCGAAGCCCCCACCTTGTAACGGGCGCCAGGGCAGTCGAAGAGGATCGTCGAACTGACCACCTGGGTGCTGCCCGGGCCGTTCACCGGCTGGGAAAACGCGATGAAGAAGACCGTCTCGCGCCGGCCTTCCGAGTCGGTCTTGATCGCCGCCTCAATGACGCTGATGGCGCGTTCGTCCTCGCCCATGACCCGATAGTCGACGGCCAGCGCGGCGGCCGGGGTCAGGGTGCAGAGGGCGACGGCAAGTCCGGTGACGACGTTCATTCAGGTCTCCAGCTTTTCGGCGATGCGGGCGGCCAGCGCCCTGAGCACTTCAGGGTCGGCCATGCCCTCGCCGTGGCGGCCGAGCGGCACGCCGTCCCAGCGCGGGATGATATGGAAATGCAGGTGAAACACGGTCTGCCCCGCCGGCGCGCCATTGAACTGTGTGACCACCAGCCCGTCGGGATTGAGCGCCGCCCTGACCGCCCGGGCCGTCTTCTGCACCGCCCCGATGACGCGGCCGATCGTCTTGGCCTCGGCATCGAGCAGGTTGCGCGCCTTCGAGGTCTTGGAAATGACCAGCACATGCCCTTCCGATTGCGGGAACACGTCCATGAAGGCCAGCACCTGGTCATCCTCCCAGACCTTCACGCTGGGGATCTCGCCGCGCACGATCTTCGCGAAGATGTTGTCGTCGTCGTAGGCGCCGTCGAGGCTCATTGATGCGCTCCCTGCATGGCGTAATGTTCTAGCGAACACCACGGAGAGCGCAAACGATGGGAGCGGGCACAAAGATCCCTGATGAGACGCGTCTCACGGACCGTCAGCGGAAATGGTTCGCCTCGGTGCGGGCAAGCCTGGCGCGCGACACCGGCAAGACGATCGAGGAATGGGTCGCCATCGCCCGCACCTGCCCGGAGACGACGCCTGGCAAGCGGGTCGCGTGGCTGCGCGAGCACCATGGCCTCGGCGTCAACCGCATCGCTCATATCCTGTCGGAGGCCTTCCCGCCCGAAACAGGCTGGGACGACGGCGACGCGCTGCGGGCGGCGCTGTGGAAGGATCCTGACTCGACGGCCATTTTCGAGGCGGTCGAGGCCGCGGTGGCGGATTTTCCAGGTCTCGTCACCGGCCAGCGGAAGGGTTTCTCGGCCTGGTCACGCAATTTCCAGTTCGCGTCGGTGCGGCCCATCAGGGGCGGCAAGGCGCGCCTGGGTCTCTGCGTGCCGGTGGAGGCCGACCCGCGACTGGTCGAGGCGAAGAACGAGGGATGGTCCGAGCGATTGAAAGCCGCGATCACCCTGAACTCACCGGCCGATGTCGATGCCGCTCTGACGTCACTGCTCAGAACGGCCTTCGACAAGTCCTGACTGCCCGGCGACCGTGAGGACCTAGTCGCCCGCCTTGAACGGCGAATACTCCTCCGCCAGCCAGTCCATCTCCTGGCGAATGGCTGCGCGCTCCTGGTCGAGATAGCGGCGCACGGGCTCGCGCAGGGCCGGATCGGCGATCCAGTGGGCGGAATAGACCTCGGCCGGCAGATAGCCGCGGGCGATCTTGTGCTGGCCCTGGGCGCCGGCTTCGACGCGGGGCAGGCCCAGACGGATCGCATGCTCGATGGCCTGGTAGTAGCAGAGCTCGAAATGCAGGAAGGGGATGTCCTCGACACAGCCCCAGTTGCGGCCGATCAGGCAGTCGCCGCCGATCAGATTCAGGGCGCCGGCGACCCACCGCCCGCCCCGCCTCGCCATGATCAGCATGATCCGGTCGGCCATCCGCTCGCCGAGCAGCGAGAAGAAGGCGCGGTTGAGGTAGGGCCGACCCCACTTGCGACCGCCCGTGTCCATGTAGAAGCCGTAGAAGGCGTCCCAGTGGTCCTCGGTCAGGTCCGCGCCGGTCAGGGCGACGATCTCGTCGACCGACTCCTGGGCCAGGCGGCGCTCGCGCTTCACCGTCTTGCGCCGGCCGGAGGACAGGTCGGCGAGGAAGGCGTCGAAGTCGGCGTAGCCGCGGTTGAACCAATGGTACTGCTGGTCCTGCCGCTGAAGCAGGCCCGCGTTTCCCAGGAAGGACCAGTCGGTCTCGTTCGGGAAGGTGACGTGCAGGCTGGAGGCGCCGAGCTTCTCGCAGAGGGTCAGGGCCCCGCCGAGCAGCATGCGACGGCCCTCGTCCGGATCGATGTCCGGCCGCACCAGCAGGCGAGGCCCCGTCACCGGCGAGAACGGCGAGGCGCACTGGAGCTTGGGATAATAGCGGCCGCCGGCCTTCTCGTAGGCGTCGGCCCATGACCAGTCGAAGACGTATTCGCCCTGGCTGTGTGTCTTCAGATAGAGGGGCATCGCCGCCGCCACCTGCCCGTCCTCGTCGGCAACGGTCAGGTGATACGGCCCCCACCCCGTCCGGTCGCCGACCGAGCCGGACTCCTCTAGCGCGTCGAGAAAGTCGAACGCGACGAACGGGTTCTCCCCGCCGGCGCAGGCGTCCCACGCCTCGCGGCCGATCTCGTGGATACGGCGGTGAATGGCGACCGCCGGCTTCAGTGTCACGCGGCGAAGCCCTCGAAGATCAGGTTGTCGCAGTGGTCCTTGAGCCGGTCCCATTCCTCGGCCGAGCGCACGGTCCAGGCCACGATCGGCATCCCCTTCGCCCGGAACAGGTCCGCGCGCGGCGACGGCAACATCTTCGCGTCGAGCGCCAGGAAGTCCGGCCGGGCCAGGTCGACATGCTCGAGATTGCCGAACGACTTGCGGATCTCGGGGGTCAGCTTGCTGGCTGCTCCATCCTTCCAGTCGTAGCTGTCGAGGCCGCGCAGGATCTGCGGGTGGTGGTCGGCGAACCAGGCGTGGCTGTAGGGATTGAACCCGATCACGCAGGTCGGGCCGTTGTGATCCAGCAGGACCTCGCTGACGCGCTTCTCCAGCGGGCCGACCTCGCCGAACGGCGTCTTGAGCTCGATGTGGATCATCGCCCGGTGGCCGACCTCGACCAGGACTTCGCCGAGGGTCGGGATGGACTCGTCCGTGCCGGCGAGCCGCAGGTCACGCAGGTCATGCAACAGGCGGTCAGCGACCTTGCCCTCGGCGCCGGTCATGCGCGCAAGGCTGTAGTCGTGGAACACGACGGCCTCGCCATCGGCGGTGATCTGGACGTCCAGTTCGATCCCGTAGCCCGCCGCGCAGGCGGCCTGGAACGCCGCCAGCGAGTTCTCCGGCGCGCCTCCGGGCGACCAGAGACCGCGGTGCGCCACCGGGGGATCGAACAGGCGTTCCCAGGCCTCACCGAAGGCGGCGGGTTCAGGGCGTGCCCTGGCCTTCATCGGGCGATCTCCACGATGGCGTCGACCTCGACGGAGAAGTTGCGCGGCAGGCGGTAGACGCCCACGGCCGAGCGGGCGTGCCGGCCGACGTCGCCGAAGACCTCGACCATCAAGTCCGAACAGCCGTTCAGGACGACGGGAATGTCGTAGAAGTCCGGGCCCGCCTGGACGAACCCGCCCAGCTTGACCACCCGCGTCACCCTGTCGAGATCGCCCTCGCAGGCCACGCGCATCTGCGCCAGCAGGTTGATCCCGCACAGTCGCGCCGCGCGCACGGCCGTAGCCATGTCGACATCGACGCCGACCGTTCCCGTGATCCCGCCCGAGGAGTCGAGCGACACCTGACCTGAGATGTGGACGAGGTCCCCTGCCCTGACGAACGGCACATAGTTGGCGATCGGGGCGACGGGCTCGGGCAGGACGATGCCCGCGGCGGAGAGGCGTTCTGAAACTTTCGACATGCCGCCAAACTAGCGCGCGGGCGCGGGCGGCGGAAGCGATGTCAGCACGTAAAAAGGCCCGGGCCGTCGCCGACCCGGGCCTTCACGCGAACTTGAACCCCGGAGGGCCTTACTGGGGGGAGGACGCCCGCCCGGCGTTCAGGTTCTTACTTCGCGGCTTGCAGCTTCTCGACGGTCGCGGTGACGCGCTCGTTCAGCGGCTTGACCGAGTCCTTGACGGAGGCGGAGACGGTTTCGCCCCACTTGGCGAATTCAGCCATGTAGCCTTCCAGCGAGGACTTCATCCAGGCGGTCTGGAGCTCGACGGCTTCCTGAACGCTCTTGGCGCCGGCCAGGGCCTTGGCGGCCGCGACCTGGTCTTCGATGTTCTTCTTGGAGAAGGCCATCGCCTGGGCGCCCAGGACTTCCGCGCCCTTGGTGGCGGCGGTGACCGAAGCCACGACGGCTTCGAGGTTCTTCTTGGAGTAGGCGTTGGCTTCGTTGAGCGACGCGAGCGACTTCTCGACGTTGTCCTTGAACGCTTGGTTGCCGGCGGTGGTGAACTGCTCGACCGTGGTCTTCAGGGTTTCGGCGCCAGTGGCCATCGGGATGTCTCCTGTGTGGTCGGGGAGGACCAGAATTTGGGTTTCGGCGGCGACCGAGTCGTCGCTGACGCTCGGTATGTCTCATGCTGCACTGCAGCAGTCAACAATTATTGTGCAGTGCAACATGCGAGGTTTGCGGCGCACAAGACCCAGGGCGTGCGGCCGCGGCCAATTCGCTCAACAGGTGTTTACTTTGGCGAAAGAGGAAACGATGCATGCTAGTTGGATGCCGCAGTGCAGCCTCGGGGCGGCCCTGTAGAGTCTGACCTTTTTCGACGGACGCCGTATGTACGAGCTCGCCCGCCGCCTCTCTTTCGCACTTGCGCTGGCCGCCACCTTGGCGACCGGTCTTGGCGCGCCGACCGTTGCGGCGGCGCAGGTGCCCTATCTCGCGCTGCCGGCGACCGAACCGAAGTATGCGGCCATCGTCGTCGACGCCAACACCGGCGAGGTGCTCTACGCCAAACGGGCTGACAGCCCGCGTTATCCTGCCTCAATCACCAAGGTCATGACGCTCTATCTGGCCTTTGAGGCGATCTCCGAGGGCCGCCTCAAGCCGACCGACATGATTACGGTGTCGGCGCGCGCCGCATCTCAGCCACCGACCAAGCTGGGCCTAGCGGCGGGCGAACAGATCACCGTCGATGACGCCATGCGGGCCATCGCGGTGAAGTCCGCCAACGACATGGCCGTCGCCCTCGCCGAACACCTGGGCGGCACGGAGCAGCGTTTCGCCGCCCTGATGACCCTGCGGGGCCAGGAGCTCGGCATGACCAACACGCGCTACGTCAACGCGTCCGGCCTGCCCGACAGCCGCCAGATCTCGACGGCCCGGGATATCGCGATCCTGTCGCGCGCCGTGATGCGTGATTATCCGCAGTACTACAGCTACTTCAGCCTGCGCTCGTTCACCTTCCGGGGTGTCACGATAAACAATCACAACCACTTGCTCAGCCAGATGTGGGGCGTGGACGGCCTGAAGACCGGCTATACCAACGCCTCCGGCTTCAACCTGGCGGCCTCGGCCGTGCGCGACGGGCGGCGGCTGATCGCCGTGGTTCTTGGCGGCCGTTCGACGGCCACCCGCGACGATCATATGGAAGACCTGCTCCTGACCGGCTTTGACGTGCTCAAGCGGCGCTCGCTGGGCGAGAACATCACCGTGGCCCAGTCGATGTTCGAGCCGGCGCCCGACGGCGCGATCGACCGTCCCTCAGCCGAGCAGGGCGACTCTGAACAGGAAGGCCTGCGGGTGGTCCTGACCGACGGCCCGGCTTCGACGACACCCTATACCGTTCAGCCACGCATGGACGTCGTGCCGCCAACGCGGCGGGCGGCGGCGGCTCCCAAGAAGGTCGCGCCGAAGAAGCTGCGCGGCCAGTGGGCAATCCAGGCCGGCGCCTTCAAGTCGAAATCCCAGGCCCGCGAACAGCTGGCCCTGATCCAGCGCCGTTTCGCCTCAGCCGTCGATGACGGCGAGGCTGCGATCGGCAACGCGGTTGGCGGCTATTTCCGGGTGCGCTTCGAAGGCATGACCGCCGACGCCGCCCGCTCCGCCTGCAAGGTCCTCAAGGCCAAGAAGCAGGCCTGTATGGTGGTCGCGCCCTAGGGGCGTGGGGGACATGTGCCGCAGGTACGTGTCCCCCAATCGAGTTTCAGCAGCGGTTGGTTTAGGCGACACGTACCTTCGGTACAGGTCCCCGATCACTTCTTCAGCAATCGATCCCTTGCCGCATTGAGCCTGGCCGCGAGGCCGGCTGAGCCGCCGGCGTCCGGGTGCACAGCGCGGATCAGGCGAGCGTAGGCGGTCTGAATCTCTTCGCGGGTGGCCGTGGCCGCGACGCCGAGAATCTCGCGGGCCTCGGCCAGATCGGTGCTGTCGAGCTTTGGCGTCGGCAGGTCGCCCCGACGGGCGGTCACGGCCATCACCAGTCCGCCCGCCGCGATGGCCGCGCCGACGAGGTAGTCCCCGCGCAAGGCGATGAAGCCGCCGCCGATAATGGCCAGCACCGAAAGCGTGCCGGAGGCGATCTTCCACTCCGGCCGGGCCAGCGTCGGTCGCGCGCGTCGGCCCACCCAGACCAGCAGGGCGAAGGCGGCGATACCGAGCAGAATGTAGGGCATGCGAACGCGCTCCCCGCCCTATTCGGCGGCGAGCAACTCTTCGCCCGAGAACTGCGAAAGTCCAACCGAATGCACCAGGGCGCGCAACTCCTGGCGCGCCGAGACATGCACCAGCGACACCGGCACCGGCCGCACCTTGGCGGACAGATCGGCGACGGTCAGGCCGAACGGAAACAGCTCGCGATAGATGACCCGGTCGCGCAGGCCCGCGCCGATGCGGAAGCCGACCCGCTTGGCCAGGGCCGTCAGCCGCTCGTCGACGCGCTTGCGGTTGCGGGCCTCGACGCTGGCCAGACGGTTGCGCAGCACGATCCAGTCGAGCGCCTGTCGCTGGCCGGTCAGGGCGCGAGCCTTGCGGGCCTCCCAGACCGTTTCCGAATAGATGCTCGGCTTCAACAGATCGAGCGTCACCGGGTCCACGTGGCCCAGGACGTCGAAGTCGACGAAGCTGTCGTTCATCGGCGTGACGATCAGGTCGGCGCGGGCGTGCGCCAGCCGCGACAGGGCGGAGTCGCCGCCGGGTGTGTCGATGATCACGAAGTCAGCGTCCTGGTGCGCGCGGGCGAACGCCTCCTCGAAGCGCGCCAGCTGCTCGGCCTCGCCGGCTTTCGCCAGGGCAATACCGTCCTCGGCCGCGTGGCGGATCAGCGGCTCGGGCAGGACCGCGCCCTGCGAGGCCAGCCAGGCCCGCCGGTTGGTGAAGAAGCGGGCCATCGAGGACTGGCGCAGGTCCAGATCCATGACCGCCACGCTGGCCCCGCCGTGCAGCAGTGCGGTGGTCAGGTGGACGGCGATGGTCGACTTGCCGGCACCGCCCTTTTCATTGCCCACCACGATGACATGCGGCTGCGTCGCCATAGGTCGCCCCAGTTCACGATACCCCCGCCGATGCGGCGGGGTTTTCAGCCAACGAGACACCCGGCGGGTGAGTCGGGGCAATCGCCGCGCCGAAGTTGTCCACAGCTGTGAGGTCGCGGCTGGACCCTCGCCCCCTCGCGCGATAAGCCGCCGCTCATGAGCAAAGCCCCCCTGCCCGTCGTCCGAACCGTGGCTGACCTGCGCGTCGTCGTCGCCGGCTGGAAGGCCGCGGGCGAGCGGGTGGCGATGATCCCGACCATGGGAGCGCTGCACAGCGGCCACCTGTCGCTGATCGCGCTAGGGCGCGAGACGGCCGACCGGACGGTCGCCTCGATCTTCGTCAACCCGGCCCAGTTCGCGCCGCACGAGGATTTCGACGCCTATCCGCGCGGCGAGACGGAGGACGCGGCGAAGCTGGCGGAGGCCGGCTGCGACCTGCTGTTCGCGCCGAACGCCCGGGAGATGTATCCGGAGGGTTTCGCTACCTCAGTGACGGTGGACCGGGGCGTTTCCGAACCACTGGAGGGCGTCTCGCGGCCACATTTCTTCGGCGGCGTGGCGACGGTGGTGGCCAAGCTGCTGATCCAGTGCCGGCCCGACGTCGCGATCTTCGGCGAGAAGGACTACCAGCAGCTGCTGGTCATCAAACGCATGGCGAAGGACCTAGACCTGGCGGTCGAGATCCTCGGCGGCGCCACGGCGCGCGAGCCGGACGGCCTGGCCCTGTCCTCGCGCAACGCCTACCTTTCGGACCAGGAGCGGAAGGCCGCCCGCGCCCTGCCCGCCGCGATGCGCTACGCCGTGGCCGCCCTTCGTGACGGCGGCGAGGTGATCGATGTCGAAGGCGCCGTGATGGCCAGCCTGACCGGCGCGGGTTTCCGCCAGATCGACTATGTCGAAGTCCGCGACGGCGCTACGCTGGAACGGTTGGGGCCCGGCCCGGCGCGGTCCGGCGCGCGGGTGTTCGTGGCGGCCTGGATGGGCAGGACGCGGCTGATCGATAACTGGGCGGTGTAGGGGACATGTGCCGAAGGTACATGTCCCCGGCTACCAAGCCCCCAGCTCTCTCAGCTGCTTCGCCAGTTCCGGCTCGATCGCCTCGCCCGCGCCGGTTGGCAGGTCCGGCGGAGCGTCGGCGGCGGTGAGATAGCGCCAGCCCTGGAAGGCGCGGCGCGGCTGGGGCGCGGTCTCGATCAGGTCCGGCTTGAGGTAGATGCGACAGGGTTGGGGGCCGCTGTCCTCGGTGACGATCTCGTCAATCGCCTGACGCACCAGCACCTGGCCCTTGATCACCCAGTAGAGCGAGCCTCCCTCCAGCAGCTCCGCCGCCCGTTTGGGCGTCTGGCGGGTCGGGCAAACAGAGCGATAGCCCTGCGCCGCGCGCTGGGCCCGCCAGGCGCGCAGGTCCTCGACACTGTCGACGCCGACGCAGAGCTTGATGAGATGGAGGGGCATGAGCCGTCCATACCCGGTTCGGCCGAAGGATCAAATTGGCGGAGTCCGTCGTTTAGAAACGGGAGGCCGCAGGGGCCTCGCGGAAAACGGAGGCTCGCCATGAGCCGCACTCACCTTCTTCTGGCCACGGGCATGGCCGGCGTTCTGCTTCTTCCCGCCTTTTCCGACGCGCAGATCGTCGGCGGCGGCGGCGTCATCGGCGGCGGCGTTGGCGGCGTGGGAGGCACGGTCGGCATCGGCGGTTCGGTCCAGGTCCCGCCGACGCCACGCGTGCGAGAGGTTCCGGTTCCCCGCGCGACGGGGACAGGCCGTGTCGCCGTTCCCGCCGTCGCCCTGCCCGACCGGCCCCGGCTGGGCTATCTCGGCGCGGTCGGCGGCAAGCGTCGTCAGGCCCTTATCGACGACGGCGTGGTCGTCCTGTCGCCAAGCCAGTCCGGCGCCTACATGGACAGCCAGTTCGTGATCCTGCGCGACGGCCTCGCGGACAGCGGTGTAACGGTCGTGCGGCGTGGCGATGACATCGTCCTGCAGCTGCCGGCCGACGTGACCTTCGCCTTCAACAAGTCGGATCTTCAGCCGCGCTTTCGGCCGATCCTGACGCGGGTCGCCGCGACCCTGAACCAGTTTCCGGCCACTTATGTCGACGTGATCGGCCACGCCGACGCCATCGGCTCGGACGACTACAACCAGGCGCTGTCAGAACGCCGCGCCGAGACGGTCGCCGACTTCCTCGTCGGCCATCAGGCCTTGCCCGCGCGACTCTATGTGGCCGGTCTGGGCGAAAGCGCCCCGATCGCCTCGAACGCCACGATCTACGGCCGCGCGGCCAACCGCCGGGTGGAGATCATTCTGCATCCGCACGCGTAGGGCCTGACGGCCCGGGCATAGGGCGTAGGGAGTAGCTAGTAGCAAGGGGTAGGCGCGTCGGCATCGGCGGGCGCAATCGAACTACGCCCTATTCCCTATTCCCTATTCCCTATTCCCTATTCCCTATTTCCTATTTCCTATTTCCTATTTCCTACGCCCTATTCCCTCGCCTCCAGCTTCACCAGCACCACGCCTTCGCTCACCTGCCCGCCGGCGACGGCGGTCAGTTCCGCGACCACGCCGTCGAACGGCGCGGCCAGCGCGTGCTCCATCTTCATGGCTTCGAGCACCAGCAGGGTCTCGCCCTTGCTTACCGTGTCCCCGGCCTTGACCGAGACGGACACGACCTTGCCAGGCATGGGGGACAGGATTGAACCGTCTGATGCAGCCTCGGAGCCTGAATGTGCGGCGGATTCGAAGCTGAATTCACGCACGTCTCCCGCCTCGAAAACATAGACCGGGTCATCGCCGTAGGTCGTTGGCAGAGTGTAGAGGTCGTCCATTGGCACATGGCCGTCGATCTCGATATCCCAGCCCCAGTCCTCGCCTGACCCGGTCA
>CAZISF010000025.1:24684-32686 GCA_964541915.1 uncultured Caulobacter sp. | reverse complement strand
GTGGCGATGATGGTCAGCGAACCGCCTTCTTCGATGTTGCGCGCCGCGCCGAAGAAGCGCTTCGGGCGCTGCAGGGCGTTGGCGTCGACACCGCCGGTCAGCACCTTGCCCGACGACGGGACAACGGTGTTGTAGGCGCGGCCGAGACGGGTGACCGAATCCAGCAGGATGATCACGTCACGCTTGTGCTCGACCAGGCGCTTGGCCTTTTCGATGACCATCTCGGCCACGGCCACGTGGCGGGTCGCCGGCTCGTCGAAGGTCGAGGAGATGACCTCGCCCTTCACGGTCCGCTGCATGTCGGTGACTTCTTCCGGCCGCTCGTCGATCAACAGGACGATCAGGTAGCACTCGGGGTGGTTGGCGGCGATCGACTTGGCGATGTTCTGCAGCATCACGGTCTTGCCGACCCGAGGCGGGGCGACGATCAGGCAGCGCTGGCCTTTGCCGAGCGGGGCGACGATGTCGATGATCCGGCCGGAGCGATCCTTGAGGGTCGGATCCTCGATTTCCATCTTCAGCCGCTCTTCGGGATAGAGCGGCGTCAGGTTGTCGAAGTGGACCTTGTGACGGACATTTTCGGGCGTTTCGAAGTTGATCTGCTCGACGGTCGTCAGGGCGAAATAGCGTTCGCCCTCTCGTGGCGCCCGGATCGCGCCGACGACGCTGTCGCCGGTGCGGATGCCGAACTTCCGGATTTGCGAGGGGCTGACATAGATGTCGTCCGGGCCGGGCAGATAGTTGGCTTCCGGGCTGCGCAGGAAGCCGAAGCCGTCAGGCAGGACTTCCATGGTGCCCGATCCCGAGATCTCGACGCCTTCTTCGGCGACGGTCTTGAGGATCGCGAACATCATGTCCTGCTTGCGCATGGAGTTCGCGTTCTCGACCTCGAGCTTCTCGGCGAGCGCCAGCAGGTCGGCCGGGGATTTCTCCTTAAGCTCCTGCAGGGACATGCGGGTGAGGCCGAGTTCGGCGACGGCGGCGGCGATCTCGGAGCCTTCGCCATCAGCAGCGGCTTCCGCGGCTTCGGCGGCGGCCTCGGCCACTTCAGCGGGCGTCGCGACCTCTACGGTCGTGTCGACTTCGGGCTCGTGGGATTCGGGGGTGTCTTCAGACATGGATAGACTCTGGGCGTGCGGGCGCGAGGGCCCGGCTTTCGAAACTGGTTCCGTTCAGACCCGTTGGGGACCCTGAGCGGCGATGGTCTGCGCCGGTCAGGGCGCGGGTGTTCATTCTGGGGGGCCGGTCCAGGGGCGCTCCGAAGGGCGGGCGCGGGATCCGGCGAGAGGCGGGAACGCCGGGCAAACCGCCCGACATCTGGTTTGAGGGGAACCACAACCCCGGCCCCGGGTCAAGGATTCCTAGTGGTCGAGGAACTTCGTCGTCACCGACAGGACGATGACAATGGCCGCCAGGAAGGGCAGCTCGTTGGTCATCCGCCAGAACTTCTCCGTCCGCGTATTGCTGTTGGACGCGAATTTCCGCCGGGCCCCGGCGAGGAAACCGTGCCAGCTGACGAGGAACAGGATGCCGGCCAGCTTGGTCAGCATCCAGGGCGTGGTCAGAAAGCCCCAGCCGCGGATCGTCCCGTCGGCCATGATCAGCAGGAGGCCGAAGGTCACCGTCAGGATCATCGCCGGATTGATGATGATCCGCAGCAGCTTGAGCTCCATGACCTTAAAGGTCTCGTCGAGCTCCGATCCGGCGGTCGCCTTGCTGTGATAGACGTAGAGCCGGGGCAGGTAGAGCATCCCCGCCATCCAGGCGATCACGCTGATGATGTGCAGGCCCCGGATCAGGTTGAAATGGGCGACCAGCCAGTCGGTCATGCCGCGGCTCCTTCCGTTCTCGGACATTTGGACCAGCCGGCGCAGGCGTACCCGCCCGCCGACGCAACTCCCGTGCGGTCCAGCGACCGCAGCGCCAGATCCGCCAGGCTGTCGATAAAACCGGAATCGACGCCCAGCGCCGGCACGCGGACATAGGCCGGACAGCCGGCCTCGCGCGCCATCTCGCCATATTCGTGGTCCAGCTCGACGAGGGTCTCGACATGTTCCGAGACAAAGGCGATCGGCGTCACCACGAGCGCCAGACCCTGCTGGCTCGCCGCCCGGATCTCATCGTCCGTCGACGGACCGATCCACTTCATCGGCCCGACCCGGCTCTGATAGCAGACCTTCCAGTCCCAGCCGGCGCCGAGCTTCTCCGCCACGGCGGCGCAGGTGGCCTCGATCTGGGCCTGATAGGGATCGCCGCCGTTGACGACCTTCTCCGGCAGACCATGGGCCGAAAACAGCAGCCGGGCAGGCCCTTCGTGACCGGCCGCCGCCCAGGTCTCGGCAATGAGCCGGGCATGAGCGTCGACGAGCCCGCCCAGCGTCGGATAGCAGCAGACGGTGCGGACCTTGCCTGAACCCTTGTAGGCCTTCGACCAGGCCTGAGCGGACGACCCTGTCGTCGTCGTCGAGAACTGCGGATACAGCGGCAGCAGGACAATCTCGTCCGGCCCCCAGGCCGCGACCTCGGCCGCCGTCTGGTCGGTCAACGGTTTCCAGTAGCGCATCGCGATGAAGCACCGGATCTCGTCGCCGGGCGCACGCGCAGCCAGCGCGGCTTCCAGCGCCGCGGCCTGGGCGCGGGTCTCCGGCAGCAAGGGAGAGCCACCACCCATGATCGCGTAGTTGGCCTTGGCGGACTCCTCGCGACGGCTCGAGATCAGCGCCGCGAGCGGTGTCCGGAGAATGCCGGGCAGGCTGATGATCGCCGGATCATTGAACAGGTTGAACAGAAACGGCCGCACCGCGTCGGGGCCGTCGGGACCACCGAGGTTGAACAGGACGACGGCGACCTTGCGGCTCATCCCTGGGTGATCCGCTTCAGCACGCGTTCCACATGGGCGATCGGGGTGTCGAGGATGATGCCGTGACCAAGGTTGAAGATGTAAGGTCCGTCTCCCCACTGCTCCAGCAGTTCATCGACGCGGTGATCGAGCGCCGCACCGCCCGCTCGCAGCAACAGCGGGTCAAGGGCGCCCTGGATCGGCACCTTTTCCTGGATGCTTCGGCCGAGGGCCGCCGAAGCGGCCGTGTCGAGCGCCACGGCGTCCACGCCCACCGTGTCGGCGTAGTGCTGGGCCAGACTGCCGGCGCCGCGCGGAAAGCCGATCACCGGCGCCACCACGTCCAGACCGGCCAGACCATCGAGGATCGCCCGGTGCGGCTTGCAGACCAGCCGCTCGAACAGATCCTCGGGCAAACCCTCGGCCCAGCTTTCAAACAGCTTGAGAACCTGGGCGCCCGCATCGACCTGCATGGCCAGATAGCGAACCGTCGCCTGGACGATAATGTCGAGCAGCCGGTCCATTTCCGCCGGATGCTCGTAGGCGAAGGTCCGGGCCTTGCTGCGGTCCGAGGAGCCGCCTTCGATCATGTAGGTCGCCACGGTCCACGGCGCGCCGGCGAAGCCGATCAGGGCCCGTTCAGGCTCCAGCGTCTCGCGCACCAGCGTCAGGGTCTCACCGACGTTGGACAGACGAGAGGTGGAGGCCTCGATTTCAGCCGAGAGGCGGTCAAGGTCCGGCAGGGCGCCGAGCTTGGGCCCCTCGCCCGCCTCGAACCAGACCTCCTGGCCCAGCGCCTGCGGCAGCAGCAGAATGTCGGCGAAGACGATGGCCGCATCGAACGGAAACCGGCGCATCGGCTGCAGCGTGGCTTCCGCCGCCTTTTCAGGGTTCAGGCAGAAACTAATGAAGTCCGGCGTGGTCGCGCGGAGGGCGCGATACTCGGGAAGATATCGTCCCGCCTGGCGCATGAACCAGACGGGCGGGCGCTCCAGCGTCTCGCCATCGAGGACGCGCAGCAGGTTCGGGATCGGAGATTGGGTCATCGTTGGCCTTGATAGGCCCCACGCCGCGAGAGGCAAGTCCACGCCCCTCTTTCATTCCTTAATAAGAGATTAAAAAGGATGGAGTAGAGGCAGTAAGGCCGGGGCGCCGCGGGGATGAAACCGGTCCGATACGTATAATCCAGCCGGTATGACCCGGCGGCGCCGGGATTGTCCCCATGTCGACGGCGGCCGTGTGAAGTCCGGGGATAACCCACCGGGGCGCTGGAATTCGTTAATGAAAGGTTAAGCACGGCCGACGGGGAAAGCCGCGTGCGAGCGGGCTTCCATTCACGGCTGGGGACAGGACGCCGGACCCTGGTCGCCCGTGAAGGGCCAACCTGGGGATGGTCATACCGAAACCGGCCCTACCTGTCCTCGCGGCGCACAGCCCGGCCCTACCGGTCTCAAGCCGTCTGTATAAAGGCCAATTCGGCGCCCCGTTGGGTTAACGCTTCGTTAACGGCCTATCCACAGGCTTGGAGACGGGCCGCGCGGCGCCCTATGGAAGAGGCGATGACCGCGACCAACCGCCTGGCGACCTACTTTCACATCCATCTCGTGTCCGATTCCACGGGCGAGACGCTGAACGCCATGGCGCGCGCGGTCTGTGCGCGGTTCACCGACATCCTGCCGATCGAGCACATCTATGCGCTCGTGCGCTCGCACCGCCAGCTCGAGCGGGCGCTGGAGGAAATCGCCGCGTCTCCCGGCGTGGCGATGCACACGATCATCGACCCGGAGCTGCGAGCCGCGCTCGAGGATGGTTGCCGGCGTCACGAAATCCCCTGCATCGCGGCGCTGGACCCGGTTGTCGCCGCCATGTCCCGGTATCTCGGCGCGCCGATGTCAAGCCGGGTGGGCGCCCAGCACACCCTGGACACCGACTACTTCAACCGCATGGAAGCGCTGAACTACGCCATGGGCCATGACGACGGCCAGGGCGGGCAGGACCTCGAACAGGCCGACGTGGTTCTGGTCGGTGTTTCACGGACGTCGAAGACCCCGACCTGCATCTATCTGGCGCACCGCGGCGTCCGGGCCGCCAATCATCCGCTGGTGCCGGGCGCGCCCATCCCGCCGGCCCTGCTTGCGCTGAAGAAGACCCTGATCGTCGGCCTGATCGCGTCGCCGGACCGGCTGATCCAGATCCGTCGCAACCGGTTGCTGTCGATGAACGAGCAGCGCGAAAGCACCTATGTCGACCAGGATGCCGTGCGCGAGGAGATCATCGCTGCCCGGCGTCTGTTCGAACGGATGGGATGGCCCGTCATCGACGTCACCCGCCGCTCGGTGGAAGAAACCGCCGCCGCCATCATCAACCTCCTGTCCGGCGGTCGCGGCCAGGTCGAGGTGCTCGGATGACCCGGATTATCCTCGCTTCGGGCAGCAAGGCGCGAGCGGCCGTGCTCGCGGCCGCCGGAGTGACGTTCGAGGTGGCGGTCGCCGGCGTCGACGAGGCGGCGATGAAGGCGGGCTTGCTGGCCCAGGGCAACGGACCCCGGGAGGTCGCTGACGCCCTGGCCGAGCTGAAGGCCGTGCGGGTCTCGCGCAAGGCGCCCGGCGCGCTGGTGATCGGCGCCGACCAGACGCTCGATCTCGACGGCCAGCTGTTCGACAAGGCCGAGAGCATGGCCGAGGCGTTCGCCCGGCTTCAGCACCTTCGCGGCAAGACGCACAAGCTTCACTCCGCCGTGGTCGTCGCTCGCGACGGTGAGGTGATCTGGCGGGAGGTTCCAGCGGCTCGCCTGACCATGCGACCCTTCACCGACGACTTCCTGACGGCTTTCCTCGAGCGCGGCGGCGAGAGCCTGCTGGGCGCGGTCGGCTGCTACCGGCTCGAGGATGACGGCGTCCAACTGTTCTCCCGGATCGACGGCGACTACTTCACCATTCTCGGTCTGCCGTTGATGGGCCTGCTGGACCTGCTGCGCCGCTACGGGGCCTTGCCGCTATGAGCGCGATCACGGGCGCGGCCATGGTCGCGGGCATCATCGGCCGGCCGGTCACCCACTCCCTCAGCCCGGTTCTGCACAACGCCTGGATCGAGGCCGCGGGCCTGAACGCGGTCTATGCGCCCTTTGGCCCGACGGCCGCCGGATTCCGCGCCCTGGTCGAGGGACTGCGCGGCGGCGTCATCCGGGGCGTCAATGTCACCATCCCCTTCAAGGAAGAAGCGCTCGCGGCGGCGGATACGGCCAGCGATCGCGCACGCCTCGCCGGCGCCGCCAATCTGCTGCTGTTCCGCGATGACGGAACGATTCACGCCGACAACACCGATGGTCTCGGCATGCTGCTGGCGCTGGAGGTCCAGGCTCCCGGCTTCGACGTGGCCGCCGGCCCTGCCGTGATCCTCGGCGCGGGCGGCGCGGCGCGCGGCGCGGCGGCGGCCCTGTCGCTGGCGGGGGCGCCGGTTGTGCGGATCCTCAACCGGACGACCGACCGCGCAGAAGCCCTGGCCCGCGACATTGGCGGTCAGGTTACGACCGCGGGTCACGATGATGCCCTCGATGGAGCCAACCTGATCGTCAACGCCACCTCGCTCGGCCTTGGCGGCGGCCCGGGTCCGGACGTCGACCTGGGCAAAGCGCCACTGACGGCGGTCGTGCTCGACATGGTCTACAAGCCGCTACGCACGGAGTTCCTGAATCGTGCTGCCGGCCTCGGTCTGCGCACCGTCGACGGGCTGGAAATGCTGATCCGCCAGGCCGTCCCCAGTTTCGAGGCCTTTTTCGGCCAGGCCCCGCCCGTCGGGGTCGATGTTCGGGCCCTGGCCCTGAAAGCCGTTGGAGAGTCAGCATGATCACCGTCGGCCTGACCGGCTCCATCGGCATGGGCAAATCGACCACGGCGGCGATGTTCGCGGCCGAGGGCGTGCCCGTCTATGACGCCGACGCCGAGGTCCATGCGCTCTATGCCCGGGGCGGCGCCGCTGTCGCACCCCTCGACGCCGCCTTTCCGGGCGTGGTCGTCGACGGCGCGGTCGACCGCACGCTGCTCAGCCAACGGGTGGTCGGCAAGCCCGACGAACTGAAGAAGCTCGAAGCCATCGTCCATCCCCTCGTCGGCGAGAGCCGTGTCGGATTTTTTCAGAAGGCTGTCGCCGACGGCGCCGACATCGTGATCCTCGACATTCCGCTGCTGTTCGAGACCGGCGGCGAAAAACGCATGGATGCCGTCGTCGTCGTTTCCGCGCCGGCGGATCTTCAGCGTGAACGGGTCCTGGCCCGGCCCGGCATGGACGAGGCCAAGCTCGACGCGATCCTTGCGCGACAGATGGCGGACGCCGAGAAACGGGCCCGCGCCCACTTCGTCATCGACACCGGTCGGGGCCTGGACGCCGCACATGAGCAGGTCCGCGACGTGCTGACGCGCCTGCGCGCCGGACCGCTGGACGCGCTCTCCGAACCGGGCCAATGAAGAGGCCATGGCGCGCCACATTGTCCTCGACACCGAGACCACGGGCCTCGATCCCCGGACGGGTCACCGGCTGATCGAAATCGCCTGCGTCGAGGTCGTGGACTACATGCCGACCGGCAAGTCGTTCCACGAGTACGTCCATCCTGACCGCGAGATCGACCCCGATGCCGAGCGCGTGCACGGCATCAGCCTGGCGTCTCTGCACGGCAAGCCGCGGTTTCCGGAGATCGTCGACCGGTTTCTGGAATTCGTCGGCGATGACCCGATCGTAGCGCACAACGCGCCGTTCGACCGGGGCTTCGTCAACGCCGAGCTGACGCGCTGCGGGCTCGCGCCGACGCGCGAGGACCAGTGGATCGACACCCTGGTGCTGGCCAAGAAGAAGTTTCCCGGGATGTACAACTCCCTGGACGCGCTCTGTAAGCGAATGAAGATCTCGCTGGCCGCGCGAGACAAGCACGGCGCCCTGATCGACGCCGAGCTGCTGGCGGCGGTGTATCTCGAACTGCAGGGCGGCAAGGAGCGCGGGCTGGACCTGATGGCCGCTCCGGCCGCCAACAATGTCGGACCCTCGCTGATCGCCGTCGCCTATGGCGCGCGACCCAGGCCGCTGGCGCCCCGTTCAACGGATGCGGAGCGGGGCGCCCCCCCCACCATGGGGGGGGGGGCCCCCCACCGCAAAGCACGAAGGGGGGGGGGG
>CAZISF010000025.1:17041-24674 GCA_964541915.1 uncultured Caulobacter sp. | reverse complement strand
CCGTCGCTGATCGCGGGCGCCTTGGGCGGGCGACCCCGGCCGGGGGCGCCCGGTTCAAGGGTGGGGGCGGGGGCCGCGCACTAAGCTTTCGTGCGCGGGACCCTCAAGGACAAGGCAGTCTGGCTGGCGTTCGGCCTGTAGCCGGGCCGGGCCGGGACCGGCGTCAGGCGTTGCCGACGAAGCCGCTCGTCTCGCCGTTGGCCCTGCGCGCGGCGTAGATGCCGGCGAAGTCGATCGGATCCAGCTGGAAGGGCGGGAAGCCGCCTTCGCCCGTCACGTCCGCGATCATGCGGCGGGCATAGGGGAACAGATAGCGCGGGCACTCGATCATGAGCACCGCCTCGACTTCGCTTTCGGCGACGCCGGTGATCTGGAACAGGCCGCCGTAGAGCAGCTCGACGTGGAAGGCGACGTTCTCGCCACGCTTGGCCTGCGCCGAAAGCTTCAGATCGACCTCGAACAGGCCGTCCTGGCGACCACGGGCGTTCATTTCCACGCCGATATCGATCTGCGGCTGGAGACCCTGCGCATCAGCGCGGAGCGAATCCGGCGCCAGCGGGTTCTCGAACGAGAGGTCGCGGACAAACTGGGCGAGGATGCGGAAGCCGGGCTGGCTGATGTCGCCGCCGTTGTCGGCGGGAGTCGTGGACGTGTCGCTCATGAGGAGATCGTGTTCCTGGACGTCAATCGGACGGGCGCCCATTGTTGGCGGGCGGGACATGATGAAGGCGCGCTGCTATCACGCAGCCCCAGCCCGCGCAACGCCACGCCCCTTACGCGGGCGTCAGCCTAGCCTATATTGCCCGTCATGACCTCAGCACCGCCGGTTCCCCAGTGAGATATCTTGAACTCGTAATCTTCGCCGTTTTCGCCGCCGTGGTGCTGTATCAGCTCTACGCGGTGCTCGGTCGTCGCATTGGCCGCCAGCCGGAAGACCTTCCGGCGCATGGGTCGGTCGCCGACGCTGACCCGGATTCCGGGCCGACGACCGATGGCCCCGGTATGGTTGGCGCGGACCTGTCCGGCCTGGCCGCCGTCAAGGCGCGCGATCCATCGTTTGACGCGCCATCGTTCCTGGCCGGCGCGAAGCATGCCTACGAGATGATCGTCATCGCCTTCGCGGCCGGCGATCATGCGACGCTCCGGAACCTGCTGTCGCCCGGCGTGGCCGAAAGTTTCGAAGCCGCGATCGCTACGCGCGAGGCGGAAGGCCGGACCGAGAGGGTCGAGTTCCTTCAGCCGCCGCGCGCGGATCTCGACCGGATCGATCTCGATGGCGCCACCGCCCGCGCCGTCGTCCGGTTCCTCGCGGAGTTCAGGTCCCGCACCAAGGGTCCCGAAGGCGAGGCGGTCGATGATCGCCGGACGGCTGAACTGTGGACATTCGAACGCAATCTTAACAGCCGCGACCCCAACTGGACGCTTGTTCACGTGGACGCCGCGGAGGCGTAATGCGACTTCGACTGACCGGTGTCCTTCTCGCGCTCGCCCTGACGGCTTGCGCGACACCGAACGCGACCGGGCCGCTGGTCTCGCCGCCGCCCAGCCCTCCGCCACCGGTGGCCCAGCCGATCCCGCCCCCGCCGCGGCCGCCGCCGCCGGCGCCCCCTGTCCCGTCGGCCGCTTTCACGACCCTGGCCGGATGGGACACGGAGGACCATCTCGCCGCCCTGCGCGCCTATCGCGCCACCTGTGGCGTGGCCAGAGCGCCCTCGGCGGCCGGGGCCTGCCGCCGGGCGCGGGCGCTCAATCCTGTCGATGAAACGATCGCCAAGCGGTTTTTTGAAACGAACTTCCGACCCGAGAATGTCGGTGATCCCGGTCTGCTCACGGCCTATTTTTCGCCGGTCTATGAAGCGAGGCCGGAACCGGACGAGGTTTTTTCGGCGCCGGTCCGCGCCCGACCCGACGATCTGGTCATCGTCTCGGCGGCCAACATCAGCCAGCGGGTCGAGGACGGCCTTCAACCCTATCCGGACCGAACGGTCATCGAGACCGAAGGGCTCGGCGCAGTCCTGGCCTGGATGCGGCCGGAAGATCTGTTCTTCCTGCAGATCCAGGGGTCGGGCGTGCTGACCTTTCCGGACGGGTCGCGCAAGCGCGCCGCCTTCGCCGCGCACAACGGCTGGCCCTTCGCCGGGATTGCCCGCCCCATGCGCGAGCTGGGCCTGCTTAAGGACGCCGACACGTCCGGCGACTCCATTCGCGGCTGGCTGTCCACGCACAGGGGCGACGAGGCTGACGAAATCATGCGGCTCAATCCCCGGTACGTCTTCTTCCGTCTCGAGGACGACGATGACCGGGATCCGGCCGGCGCTGCCGGCGTGTCCTTGCCCGCCGGCCGCGCGATAGCGGTCGACGCCAGCCGCCATGACATGGGCGAGCTGTTCTGGATCGACGCCCGGGCGCCGGTCCTAAGCGGCGCCTTCCCCACATACCGGCGACTGGTCATGGGCCTCGACACGGGCGGCGCGATCAAGGGCGAGGTTCGCGCCGACCTCTACATTGGCCGGGGTGACGCCGCGGGCGCCGAGGCCGGCAGGGTGCGTCACGAACTGAGACTGTATCGCCTCGTACCGATTCCGTCCGAAGGCTCCTGACATCATGTCTCGCAAGCTCAGGGCGGAGGAGGCGCACCTTTGGGGTCATGTGACCGCCACCGTGCGCCCCTTGCCCGGCCGCGCGACACCCAAGACCAGGGTCCCGCCGGTCGAGGCCGCGCCGGCCGTGCTGCCTCTGCCCAAGGCGCCGGTCGTGGCCAGAGCGAAGCCTGTCCGTCCGCCCGAGGCCATCGAACCCGGTCGACACAAGCGCATCATTCGCGGCCATGAACCGCTGGAAGCCCGCATCGACCTGCATGGCATGACTCACGACGGCGCCCGGGCGGCGCTCGAGTCCTATCTGCTGCGTGTCTGGGAAGACGGCTGCCGCGAGGTTCTGGTGATCACGGGCAAGGGGACCCAGGGGGATGGGGTCCTGCGCCGCTTCACCCCTGAATGGCTCGCCGCGCCGCCGCTGCGCGCCATCGTCGCCGGCGTTTCGCAGGCGCACCGTCGTCATGGCGGCGAGGGCGCGCTCTATGTCGCGCTGAAACGTCGGTCGAAGACCTGACCTCGCGTCATACTGGTTTGCCCTGTCCGGCCTTGGCATAGTCGCCGCGAGACCTTGAGGACGACCCGATGACTGAACGCGTTCTGGTGATTGGCGCCGGCATGGCCGGTCTGTTCACCGCCCTTGCTCTCGGCGGGACCGGTCGCCGGGTGGATGTGCTTGAGCGCGATCCCCCGACCCCGACCGGCGGCGCCGACGAGGCCTTCAGCGACTGGAATCGGCGCGGCGTCGGCCATCTTCGGCACAGCCACGCCTTCCTCGCCCGCCTGCGCAATCTGGTCCAGGACCACCACCCGGCCTTGCTTGACGAACTGCGCGACGCCGGCTGCCAGGAGATGAAGTTCGCCGACGGCCTGCCGGCCTCGAGCAAGGACCGCTATCGCCCCGAGCCCGGCGACGAGATCCTCACGGTCATCACCAGCCGGCGCACGACGCTGGAGCTGGTCATTCGCCGCTATGTCGAGCGGATGCCGGGCGTCGTCATTCACAGCAACGTCAATGTCACAGGTCTGCTGGGCGCGGTTGACGCCGAGGGGCGGTTCGTTTGCGAAGGCGTGACGCTCAAGGACGGCGAGGCCGAACGCGAGGAGCGCGCCGACATCGTCGTCGACGCCGCCGGCCGCACGGCCCAGGGCTTCGACTGGCTGGCCGAACAGGGCGTGACCTGGGACGAGGAAAGCGAGGACGCCGGCATCCTCTACTACACCCGCCACTGGCGGCTGTTGCCCGGCCAGACCCCGCCGGAGCGGGGCCCGGTTCCCGGCGCCGGCGACATGGGGTTCCTGAAGTACGGGGTCTTCCCGGCTGACAACGGCTGCTTCTCGATCACGCTGTCGGTGCCCGAGATCGAGGAAACGCTGCGCCTCGCGGTCATGCGCCCGGAGATCTTTGATCAGATCTGCCAGCTGCTGCCGGGCGTCGCGCCATGGATCGCGCCGGACCGGTCAGAGCCGGTCAGCAAGGTCTACGGCATGGGCGATCTGAAGAGCCGGTGGCGCACCACGGTCAAGGACGGCAAGCCGATCGCGCTCAACCTGTTCTTCGCCGGCGATGGTCTCGCCCGCACCAATCCGCTCTACGGCCGGGGCTGCTCTTTCGCGGCCATCGAGGCCTACATGATCGCCGACGCGCTGGCGTCATCGACTGATCCGACAGTCCGGGCCCTCGCCTACCAGGCGGCGGTCGACGACGGCTTGCGCCCCTTTTTCCGGGCGATGCGCGATCTGGATCGTCAGGCGATCCGAAGGGCCCGCAATACGCTCGATCCCGCCTATCGCCCGCGGCTGAAGGCGAAACTGATGAAGAGCTTCGCGGAGGATGCGATCGCGCCGGCGATCCGCTCCGACCCGGCCCTGCTGCGGGCCTTCATGCGCGGGTTCCACATGCTGGAAGCGTCCAACGCCTGGCTGAAACGCCCGGCGACGCTGGGCTCGGTGCTGGGGACCTGGATCAAGCCCCGTGCGCTAAAGCAGAAATACTATCCGCCGAAACTGGGTCCTGATCGGAACGAGATGTTCGCCGCGCTTGATCTGCCGGCCACGGCGGACGCGGAACGACTGGGCCTCATCGCGGCCTGATCACGACCGGACCTATTTTTCGCGCGAGGCCTTCTCGGCGATGCCGGAGGTTCCCTCGCGGGCTTCCAGCTTCGCCGCGACGTCGTCCGTCGTCGCGCCAGCCGCGGCCAGCAGGGCCAGCAGGTGATAGATCACGTCTGCGGCCTCGGCGGCCAGGTGATCACGGTCGCCGGACTCCGCCGCCTCGACGGCCTCGCCCGCTTCCTCGATCAGCTTCTTCCCGGCCAGAACCGGATCGGCCAGCAGTCTGGCGGTCCAGGATTTGGCCGGATCGCCGCCCTTGCGGCTTTCGATCACGGCTTCCAGCCGGGCGATGACCTCGGACAGACGGCTCATCCGACAACCTCCGCAACGCCGCGCACCGGAATGCCGGCGGCGGCCATGGCGCGTTTGGCCTCCGGGATCGAGACCTCGCCGAAGTGGAAGATTGAGGCCGCCAGCACCGCGTCGGCGTGGCCCATGGTCACGGCCTCGACCAGATGCTGGACATTGCCCGCCCCCCCGCTGGCGATCACGGGCACGCTGACCGCGTCGGTGATCGCCCGCAACAGCGGCAGGTCGTAGCCCGTCTTGGCTCCGTCGCGGTCCATCGAGGTCAGCAGGATCTCGCCCGCGCCCTTCGCGACCGCCCGGGCGGCGTACTCGACCGCGTCGATGCCGGTGTCGTTTCGGCCGCCGTAGGTGAAGATGTTCCAGCCGCCGTCCCCGCGCGCCTTGGCGTCCACCGCCACGACCACGCATTGCGAGCCGAACGCGTCAGCCATCCGGGCGATCAGGTCGGGGTCCTCGACGGCGGCGGTGTTGATCGAGACCTTGTCGGCCCCGGCGCGCAGCAGGCGCCGCGCATCGTCTACCGTGCGCACACCACCGCCGACGGAAACCGGCATGAAACAGACGTCCGCCGTGCGGGCGATGACGTCGAGGATCGCGCCCCGGCCCTCATGGCTGGCGGTGATGTCTAGGAACATCAGCTCGTCCGCCCCGGCCGCGTCATAGGCGGCGGCCTGTTCGACCGGGTCGCCGGCGTCGCGCAGGGCGACGAAATTGACCCCCTTCACGACGCGGCCGTCCTTGACGTCCAAGCAAGGGATGACGCGAACCTTGAGCATCAGCCGGCGATCTTCAGGGCGGCTTGAGGATCGACCGCGCCCTCATAGAGCGACCGGCCGAGCACCGCGCCGGCGATGGCCACGCCCTTGCGGGCCTTGAGCAGCTCGATGTCGCGCACCGCGGCGATGCCGCCCGAGGCGATCACCGGAATGGCCACGGCGTCGGCCACTTCGCCCACCTGGTCGATGTTGACGCCGGTCATGGCGCCGTCGCGGCCGATGTCGGTGACGATCAGCGCCGCGACTCCCGCGTCCTCGAACCGTTTGGCAAGTTCGATGACACCGAGATCCGAACCGCCGATCCAGCCCTCGGTTGCGACCATCCCGTCACGGGCGTCGATCGCCACGGCGATCTGTTCGGGCCAGGCCTTCGCGGCCGCCTTGACCAGGGCCGGATCCTTGACCGCGACCGTGCCGAGGATCACCCGACTGACGCCGCCTTCGATCCAGCCCTCGATCGAGGCCAGGGTCCGCACACCGCCACCCAGCTGAACCGGGATCGACACCGCGCCAAGGATGCTGGCCACGGCCTCGCCGTTGACCGGACGGCCCTCGACCGCGCCGTTCAGGTCGACCACATGCAGCCAGGAAAAGCCCTGCTTCTGGAACAGGGCGGCCTGGTCCGCCGGCGAATTGCTGAAAACGGTTTCCTTGTTCAGGTCCCCGTGCAGGAGACGCACACAGCGCCCGTCCTTCAGATCGATGGCCGGATAGAGGATCACGCGGGCGTCTCCAGGAAGTTCGCCAGCAGCCGCAGGCCCTGGGACTGGGATTTCTCGGGGTGAAACTGCACCCCCATGATGTTGTTCCGCGCGACCGCCGCGGCGAAGCGGCCGCCGTGATCCACACTGGCGATCACCTGTGACGGATCGGACGGCGTGAAGGCGAAGCTGTGCGTGAAATACATATGCGCGCCGTCGCCGAGGCCCTTGAACAGCGGATGATCGGCGACCGCCTCAAGGGCGTTCCAACCCATGTGCGGGATCTTGGCGGCCGGATCGGCCGGGTGCAGTGGGGCGACGTCGCCGCCGATCCAGCCCAGGCCTCGCGTCTCGCCGAACTCCAGCCCCCGGTCCGCCAGCAGCTGCATGCCGACACAGATGCCCAGGAACGGCGCGGCGCGGGTCAGGGCAGCCTCGCCCATGGCCTCGACCATGCCGTCGAGCGCGGTCAGCGCGCCCATGCAGGCGGCGAACGCGCCGACGCCCGGCAGCACCAGCCGGTTCGCCCTCGCCACGACCACGGGATCAGCCGTGACGATGATCTCGACATCCAGCTCGTGCGTCTCCGCCGCGCGGCGAAGCGCCTTTTCCGCCGAGCGAAGGTTGCCCGACCCGTAGTCGATCAGGGCGACGCTCTGCATGGAGATTTCCTAGAGCGAGCCCTTGGTGGACGGCGCGCGTCCATGGGTCTTTGGATCCAGCTCGACCGCTGTCCGCAGCGCGCGGGCGAGGGCCTTGAAGCCGCTCTCGGCGATATGGTGGCTGTTGTCGCCGTAGAGGGTTTCCAGATGCACGCAGGCGCCGGCGTTCATCGCGAACGCGTGGTGGAATTCCTTGAACAGCTCGGTGTCCATCGACCCCACCAGCGGCGTCTTGAACGCCACCTTCCAGATCAGATAGGCGCGATTGGAAAGATCCAGCGCGCAACGAGTCAGGGTCTCGTCCATCGGGATATAGGCCGAGCCGAAGCGGCGGATACCCTTGAAGCCGTCCAGCGCCCTGTTGACCGCCTGGCCGAGCACGATGCCGGTGTCCTCGACCGTGTGGTGCATGTCGATGTGCAGGTCGCCGGTGGTCTGGACTTCCAGATCGAACCCGCCGTGGCGCGCGAAGC
>CAZISF010000025.1:0-16941 GCA_964541915.1 uncultured Caulobacter sp. | reverse complement strand
TTCGTCTCGCGAACCACTTCGGCCGTGCGGGCCATCAGAACAGTCCTTCCGCCTTCGCCAGGGCCTCGAGCGAGACCTGGGGTCTGGGGCCGTAGTGGCCGATCACCTCGGCCGCGGCCAGAGCGCCGAGGCGGCCGCAGACGTCCATCGACCGCCCGCGGGCCACACCCAGCAAAAACCCCGCCGCGTATTGGTCGCCGGCGCCGGTCGTGTCCACGACTTTTTCCACCGGGTAGACGGGAATGACATGCGCTGCCCCGCCCGCGTACACCACCGAGCCGGCTTCGCCCCGGGTGATGGCGCAGATCCCGACCCGGCCGGCGAGGGCCTGGGCGGCCGCCTCGAAATCGTCGGTCTGGAACATCGACTTCACCTCGGCCTCGTTGGCCAGGACGATGTCGCACTCGGTCTCGATGAAACCCAGAAGCAGGTCACGGTGGCGCTCGACAACAAAGGCGTCGGACAAGGTAATGGCCATGAGCCGCCCGGCGGCCCGCGAAAAGCCAGCGGCCTTGGCGAACGCGCGCCGCGCTTCGGGCGGGTCGAACAGGTATCCCTCCAGGAAGATGATCTTGCTGGCTTCGATCATCGCCGGATCGACGTCGTCGGGGCCCAGTTCGGTGGAAGCGCCGAGGAAGGTGCACATGGTGCGGTGGCCCTCCGGCGTCACATTGATCAGGCTGCGCGCCGTGCGTGGTCCGCCGATCAGGGGCCGGGAGTCGAACGCGACGCCGATGGCGTGCATGTCATGCTCATAGACCTCGCCCAGCTGGTCATTGGCGACCTTGCCGAGAAAGGCCGCCTTGCCGCCAAAGCTGGCGATTCCGGCGACCGTGTTCCCGGCGGAACCGCCGGAGGCTTCAATGCCCGGGGCCATGTGGCCGTAGAGTTCCTCGGCCTGGGCCTCGTCGATCAGCTGCATCGAGTTCTTCACCAGGCCGTGGGCCGTCAGGAAGGCGTCGTCGCAGGGGGCGATCACATCGACGATGGCGTTGCCGATCGCGGCGACGTCGTACAGTTCAGACATGGCGTTGGTTCTTGCGTCCGTGGGATGTCCGGGCTGGTTACAGGAGAGGGGCCGGATGGGCAACGCGGCCTTGTCGCTCCCGCCCGTGTCGAGTAGGCGGGGATCATGGCCCGCATCGCCCTGCTCACGCCCGCCGCCCACAACCCCTATGTGCGCGTCTGGGGCCCGGCTTTCGACCGGTTGACGACCGCCCTGTCCGGCGCGGGTCTGGAGGTCGTATCGACGGAATGGCCGAAGGCAGCGGAGATGGAGGCCGACGCCGTCCTGCCGCTGCTGGCCTGGGGTTATCACCAGGACGCCGCCGACTGGTTGGCCATGCTGGACGATATCGA
The DNA here is from genome assembly GCA_964541915.1 of uncultured Caulobacter sp. Lineage (GTDB taxonomy): Bacteria > Pseudomonadota > Alphaproteobacteria > Caulobacterales > Caulobacteraceae > Caulobacter. Next base: position 15,582 of record CAZISF010000025.1, on the reverse strand, counting down.
GACCAGGGGCGTGACCGCGATCAATCCCGCCGGCGTCCTGCGCTGGAACACGACCAAGACCTACCTCGCCGATCTGGAGGCCGCCGGCGTGCCGGTTGTACCGACAGTGTTTGCCGATTGCGTCGACGACGCCGTCGTTGCGGCGGCCCGGGCCGAGTTGGGCGGCGGGACCCTGGTCGTGAAACCTCAGGTTTCCGGCGGCTCGCATGAGACCGTGAGACTGGAGTCCGGCGAGCCCCTCGTCGGCGGCCCGAGCAGCGCGGCGATGATCCAGCCCTTCCTGCCGTCCGTGTCCGGTGAGGGCGAGATCTCCCTGCTGCATTTCGACGGCGTCTTCAGTCACGCCGTCGGCAAGGTGGCGAAACAGGGTGACTTCCGGGTCCAGCCGCAGTTCGGCTCGACCATCGGACCGATCACGCCCCCGCCAGGCGCCCTCGACATCGCCCAGACCGTTATTGCCGCAACGCCGGGTCGCATGACCTACTGCCGCGTCGACCTGATCCGCCATCCGGACGGGACGCTGCGGGTGATGGAGCTGGAGGCGATCGAGCCGGACCTGTTCCTGGAGCATGCGCCGGAGGCGGGTGCGGTGTTCGCGGCGGCGGTGGTCAGGGCGCTCATCTAGCCCCCGACGAACAGCTCCCGGCTCGGACAAAGGTCCGCCACCTGGCAACCCTCGCACTTCGGCTTGCGGGCGAGACAGGTGTAGCGCCCGTGGAGGATCAGCCAGTGGTGGGCGCGGGTCAGACAGGCCTCCGGCACGATGGCCATCAGGTCGGCCTCGACCTTGTCCGGCGTTTTTCCGTCCGACAGTTTCAGGCGGTGCGATACGCGGAACACATGGGTGTCCACAGCGATGGCCGGCTCGATGCCCAGTTCGTTGAGCACCACGCTGGCGGTCTTGCGGCCGACCCCGGGCAGGGCTTCCAGATCGGCGCGGTTCAGCGGCGTCTTGCCGCCGTGCTGCTCCATCACGATCCGCGACAGGGCGATGACGTTCTTCGCCTTGTTGCGGAACAGCCCGATGGAATTGACATAGGGGATCAGCCCCGCCTCGCCGAGCGCCAGCATGGCCTCCGGCGTGCTGGCGACGGGAAACAGTTTCGCCGTGGCCTTGTTGACCTGGACGTCGGTCGCCTGGGCCGACAGCGCGACGGCCACCACCAGGGTGAAGGGGTCCTGGAAGGCCAGTTCGGTACGCGGATCGTCAGACAGGGTCTGGAAGCGGTCGAACAGCGCCTGGACCCGGGCCTTCTCCTTCGGCGACAGACGTTTTTTCGGCGCGGGCTTCTTCATCGTCGCGAGGATGGCCTGCACCGCCCGGTTCGCCAAGGCGGCCGGGCGCGGTATGCTGGCGGCGAAATTGTTTTCCACGCCGCAAGAACCGGGCGGATTTCACGCTTCGACCCGCCTAGCTTCGGTCCATGGCTTACGACATGACCCCCACCCGCTCCGCCCCGGCGCCGGCTTCCGGCGTCATCATCAACCTCGAAGAGCGCGCCCGCGACTACGATCGCATGGCCCGCGCCCTCGGCTGGCTGGCCGACAACTGGCGGGAGCACCCGTCGCTGGACGAGGCCGCCGACGCAGTCGGCCTGTCGCCGTTCCACTTCCAGCGCGTGTTCACCCGCTGGGCCGGCGTCAGCCCCAAGGCTTTTGTCGCCTCGATCGCCCACGCCGAGGCCCGGGCCCTGCTGGAGGAAGGCGCCAGCGTGCTCGACGCGGCCCTCGACACAGGCCTGTCAGGCCCCTCGCGTTTGCATGACCTGTTTATCGCCCAGGAAGCCGTTACGCCGGGCGAAGCGCGCCGGCGCGGCGAAGGCCTGTCCCTGCGCTGGGGCCTTGCGCCGACGCCGTTCGGAACCGGCCTGTTCGCCGTCGCTCCGCGCGGCCTTGCCGGCCTGGGGTTTGTCGACGAGGCCGGCGAGGAGGCCGCTTTCGCCGACATGTATCGGCGATTCCCGGCCGCGGACTGGGTGCGCGACGACGAGACCGCCCGAGACATGGCCGTGAAGGCCTTCGGCGAAGGCGAGGGTCCTCTCCCGATCGTGCTGATCGGCTCGCCGTTTCACGTTCAGGTCTGGAAGGCCCTGTTGCGCATTCCGGCCGGGGCGACGGCCACCTATGGCGACGTCGCCCGCTGGGCCGGCAAGCCGAAGGCGTTTCAGGCCACCGGCGCGGCGATCGGCGCCAACCCGGTGAGCCTGCTGATCCCCTGCCATCGGGTCATCGCCCGTGACGGCCGACTGACGGGCTATCACTGGGGTCTCGGTCGCAAGGCCGCGATGCTCGGGATGGAGGCCGTCGCGGCGGCGGGGTGACCAACCCTACACCCCGATTTGATGCTGATATGCCGCGGTTTCTAGTTGGCGGCAGGAGTGGCCGCAGGCGGCGGCGCCCTCGGGATCAGCAGCTCGTCAAACACGATCCGCCAACCTTCCTTGCGGTGCTGCCAGACCCGGACGTAGTGGGCCTTCACCGTCGCCCCGTCCTTGTTCCAGTCGGCGGTTCCGTAGGTCCAGGCCAGGTCCCCGGCCGTCGAAACGCCGCCGCCCAGCGGCGCAAAGGAGATCTGCTTCGCCCGCCAGTCCAGTTCCGGCCCGAACGTCGCGCAACCGGTGGCCGGGGCCATAGAGGACGACTGGATCCGCCCGTCACAGGCCAGCACCTTGAGATAGGCCGCCTTGCTGTCGACAGTCGCCGTCGCGGCCAGCGCCGCCTCCGCCGTCCTGACGCTGGCCAGCGCCCCTTCGGGATACTGGCCGCGAACGGTTGAAACGGCCAGGTATCCGGGTGTCGCGTCAGGGCCGGGCGAGCTGGACGGATCGCTGCCGACGCCGCCGTCGAACACCCATTTCCACTGACCGTCGGCCTGTTTCTTCCAGACGGTGAAATAGTGTCCGCGCCGCTTGCCGCCGACGCTGTAGGGGCCTGTGGTGAAACCCAGGTCGCCGGAAGCGGATATGCCTGCCCAGGTTGGCCACCATTCCAGCTTGGGGTCGTCCGCCCCGTCGTCCGGCGAGGCCAGGAAGGTCTCCCGCGCGTTGACCGGCGCCGGCGTCATCACGATCGCGTCCGGCGCCATGTGTCCGAGGAAGCTCTTTTTGACCCCGAGCCGGTAGCCATCGGCGGCAAAGGCGCGTTCGGCCGCGACCACGGGGGCGGGCGTGATCGGCGCGATGGCGGCTGTAGCGGGCAGGGCGATCGCGGCGGCGGCGAGGGCCAGGATCAGGCGCATGTCGGTTTCCCCGGATTTCGTCGGCGAAGGCTACGCCCGTCGCTGGTCCGCGCGGCATGAAATCGCGGTAAGACTTTCCCCGACACCCGCACCGGACCCCCGCCATGAGCTTTTCGTCGGCCGAAGTCGAACGCTACGCCCGCCATCTGGTGCTGCGGGAAGTCGGCGGTCCGGGGCAGCAGAAGCTCAAGGCGGCAAGGGTTTTGATGGTTGGGGCTGGCGGCCTCGGCGCGCCGGCCTCCCTCTATCTCGCGGCCGCGGGGGTGGGGCGGATCACCATTGTCGATCCCGACACGGTGGCCCTGTCCAACCTGCAGCGGCAGGTGCTCTACGCCACCTCGGACGTCGGCCGCGACAAGACCGAGGTCACCGCCCGGCGACTGGCCGAACTGAATCCCGACATTGTCATCGAGACGCACACCACCGCCCTGACGACCGGCAACGCCGAAACCCTGATTGCCGGCCATGATCTGGTTCTCGACGGCACCGATGATTTCAGCACCCGTTTCGCCGTGTCCGACGCCTGTGTTCTTGCCGGGGTGACTCTGGTGAGTGGGGCGATCGCCCGCTGGACCGGACAGGTCGGGGTCTTCGCCGGCAAGCCCTGCTATCGCTGTCTGGTGCCCGACATCCCGCCGGACGCGGAGACCTGTTCGGCCGTCGGCGTGGTCGGGGCCCTGGGCGGGGTGATCGGGTCGATGATGGCTCTGGAGGCGATCAAGGTCATCGCCGGCGCCGGTGATCCCCTCAGCGGCCGGCTGCTGATCTACGACGGTCTGGCCGGCGAGACCCGTACGGTCCGCATCGGCGCCGACCCTCTCTGTCCCGTTTGCGGCGCTTGACGAAGTCATCGTGAGCAGGCGTCAATCGCATGGCCGGACGTCAGAGCCGGGTCGGGGACGGGGACGCGTCATGAAATCTCTGGGCAAGATCCTGATCGGGATCGTGGCGGTCGTCGCCGTGCTGCTGACCGCCGGCTGGCTGGCCCTGCGTCGACCCGACATTCCCTGGCCGACCCTGCAGGCGAAGTACGCCAGTTCCGCCTCGCGCTACATGGATCTGCCCGGCGGGCTGAAGGTCCACTATCGCGACCAGGGCCGGCGCGACGGTCCGACTCTGGTGCTGGTGCACGGCTTCGGCGCGTCGCTGCAGACCTGGGAGCCCTGGGTCCAGCGGCTGGGGTCGCGGTACCGCATCATCACCCTGGATCTGCCGGGCTTCGGCCTGACCAGTGCGCCCAGGGGCTACACCCTGAAGCGCAGCGACTTTGTCGACGTGGTGGATCAGGTGACCACCAGGCTGGATGCCCGGAAATTCGTGCTCGCCGGAAACTCCATGGGCGGTGGGGTGGCCTGGAACTACGCGCTGCGTCATCCCGACCGGCTGGACGGCCTGGTGCTGGTCGATGCCGCCGGCTGGCCACAGCAACGGGCGGACGGACGCGAGGGACCGTTCATTTTCAAGGTTCTGGCCAATCCGGTCGGCCGGGCCCTGATCAGGGATCTCGACGTCAGCGCCATGACCCGCGCCGGTCTGAAAGATGCTTTCGCCCCGACGCCGGAGATGGTCGATGAGGCGATGGTCTCACGCTACGTCGACATGGCCCGCGCGCCCGGCCACCGCGACATTATCCTCGGCATGATGGGCGGCTTCGATCCCGCCGACGCGGCGACGAAGGAAAAGCTGTCGAAGATCGCCGTCCCGACCCTGGTCATGCACGGGGATACCGACAAGCTGATTCCGGTCAGCCACGCCGCGCTGTTCGGCGACGCCATCCCGGGTTCGACTGTCATCATCTATCCCAAGGTCGGCCACGTCCCGATGGAACAGATCGCCGATAAATCGGCCGGCGATCTCGACGCCTGGCTCAAGGCAAAGGTCTGGCCGGCGAAACCCGCCGGTTAGAGCATCGCCGGGATGACGCGGTCGGGCGGCCGGTGGCCGTCCATGAAGGTCTTGATGTTGACGATGACCTTCTCGCCCATGTCGATGCGACCCTCGACCGTGGCCGAGCCCATGTGCGGCAGCAGCACCACGTTCGGCAGCTTGAGCAGCTTGGGATTGATCGCGGGCTCGTGCTCGTAGACGTCCAGGCCGGCGCCGGCGATCTCGCCGCGGGCCAGCATGTTGGCCAGGGCCCCCTCGTCGATGACCTCGCCGCGGGCGGTGTTGACCACCACGGCGGTCGGCTGCAGCAGCTTCAGCCGGCGAGCCGACAGCAGGTGATAGGTGGCCGGGGTGTGCGGACAGTTGATGGAGACGATGTCCATCCGCGCCAGCATCTGGTCCAGGCTCTCCCAGTAGGTCGCTTCCAGTTCCTCGGCGACGCGCGGGCTGACCGGCTTGCGGTTGTGATAGTGGATCGACAGGCCGAAGGCCTTGCCGCGCCGGGCCAGGGCCTGGCCGATGCGGCCCATGCCGATGATGCCCAGGCGCTTGCCCCACAAGCGGCGGCCGAGCATCCAGGTCGGCGACCAGCCCTGGAACCCGCCCGCCTGGACCACCGCCGCGCCTTCAACGATGCGGCGGGTCGAGGCCATGATCAGGCTCATGGTCAGGTCGGCGGTGTCCTCGGTCAGGACGCCGGGCGTGTTGGTCACGATCACGCCACGCTGATTGGCGGTGGTCACGTCGATGTTGTCGACCCCGGCCCCGAAGTTGGCGATCAGCTTCAGCCGCTCGCCGGCGCGCGACAGCAGGCGCGAGTCCAGACGGTCGGTGATGGTCGGGACCAGCACATCGGCGCGATTCATCGCGTCGACCAGCTCGTCCGGCGTCATCGGCCGGTCGTCGACGTTGAGTTCAGTGTCGAACAGCTCCCGCATCCGGGTTTCCACGGGATCGGGCAGCTTGCGCGTGACGACGACTTTAGGCTTCTTGGCGGCCATGGACGCTTTCGATAACGGCGTTGGCCCCTCGGGGGGTCATCGCACCCTTAGCAAAGGCCCGGCGCAGGGCCAAGGCGGGCAGCGGCCCTTTAGGGCCCGGTTTGGCGCTTTGCCGACAAACTTGGCGGCCCTGGGGCTCGCCGTGGCGCTTTCAGGCTGCGGCCCGCGCGGCCAGGAGGCCTGCGACACGCCCTCGACCCTGCCGGTGCCGCGCTTCGTGTCACTCAAGTTCGGCGAGGTTTACGCCCGCAAGGGTCCGGGCGAGGATCATCGCATTCTGTGGGTCTGGCGCTCCAAGGGCATGCCGCTGGAGGTGGTCGCGGAGACCAGCGAATGGCGTCGCGTGCGGGGTCCTGACGGGGCGGTGGCCTGGGCGCACAAGCGCGGCATTGACGGGCGGCTGACGGTGATGCGGGTCAAGCCGGGCCCGGTCGCGATGCTGTCCGCGCCGAAACAGGGCGCCCGGGTCGTGGCCTGGCTGTCCCCCAACGCCGTGGCCTCGCTCGAAAAGAGCGAAGGCGGCTGGCGCAAGATCAGGGCGGGCGGCGAGACCGGCTGGACGCCCGCGTCCGAGGTCTGGGGCGCCGGCGCGCCGACACCCTGTCGTCCGCGCGAAGATTGAGGCGCCTGCCCCCGCGTGGTAACCCCGCGCCAGTCAGGCCGCGTGAACGCGGCGAAGCTTCGGTGACGCATGACCTCGACGACCCCGGCCCCCATGGCCCAGTCCAGCTACAGCTACGATGATCTGATCGCCTGCGGTCGCGACGAAACCTTCGGTCCCGGCAACGCCCAGCTGCCGATGCCGCCTATGCTGATGTTCGATCGCATCACGCAGATCAATGCCGACGGCGGCGCGCACGGCAAGGGCTACGTCGAGGCCGAGCTCGATATCAATCCGGACCTGTGGTTCTTCGCCTGCCACTTCAACAATGACCCGGTCATGCCCGGTTGCCTCGGTCTCGACGCCATGTGGCAGCTGGTCGGCTTCTATCTCGGCTGGATCGGCGGCCCCGGCCGCGGCCGGGCCCTGGGCGTCGGCGAAGTGAAGTTCACGGGCCAGGTGACGCCCTCGGTGAAGAAAGTCGTCTACCGCATCGAACTCAAGCGGGTGATCAACCGGAAACTCGTTATGGGCATAGGCGACGGGGTGCTCGAAGCCGACGGCAAGCTTATCTATGAGGCGAAAGACCTCAGGGTTGGCCTGTTTGACCCGAGCACGATGGCCTGACCGGCCATTGATCGGGTGACGGTTCGCGCCAGGAGGCGCGGACGGGGGAAGGAAGGAACAGCTATGCGTCGCGTCGTCGTTACAGGCATCGGGATCGTGTCCTCGATCGGATCCAACGCCAACGAGGTCGTTGCCTCCCTCAGGGAGGCGAAATCGGGCGTGAAGTTCGCCCAGTCCTATGCCGATCTCGGCTTCCGGTCGCAGGTCGAGGCCGCGCCTGACTGTGACTGGGAGTCGCTGGTCGATCGTCGCGCCGCCCGCTTCCTCGCCGAGGGCACAGGCTGGGCGCACGTGGCCATGGAGCAGGCGATCGCCGACTCCGGGCTCGAGGAGGGCGAGGTCTCCAATGACCATACCGGCCTGATCGTCGGCTCCGGCGGCCCGTCCACCCGGGCCATCATCGCCGCCGCCGAAACCACCCGCGAAAAGGGTCCCAAGCGCATCGGCCCGTTCGCCGTGCCCAAGGCGATGAGCTCGGGCGCCTCGGCGACCCTGGCCACCTGGTTCAAGATCCGCGGCCTCAACTTCTCGATCAGCTCGGCCTGCGCCACCTCGACCCACTGCATCGGCTCGGCCTACGAGCAGATCCTGATGGGCAAGCAGGACGTGGTCTTCGCCGGCGGTACGGAAGAGCTCGACTGGTCGCTGTCCAATATGTTCGACGCCATGGGCGCGATGAGCAGCAACTTCAACGACCGGCCGGCCGTGGCCAGCCGGGCCTACGACCTGAACCGCGACGGCTTCGTCATCGCCGGCGGCGCGGGCATCGTGGTGCTGGAAGAGTATGAGCGGGCGAAAGCCCGAGGCGCGAAGATCTACGGCGAAATCGTCGGCTACGCGGCCAATTCGGACGGCTTCGACATGGTCGCTCCGTCCGGCGAGGGCGCGATCCGCTGCATGAATCTGGCCATGGCCGGCGCCGGCGGCCGGACGATCGACTATCTCAACCCGCACGGCACCTCGACCCCGGTCGGCGACCTGAAGGAGATGGAGGCGGTCCGCCAGGTGTTCGGCAAGAACGCCCCGGCCATCTCCTCGACCAAGTCGCTGACGGGTCACTCGCTGGGCGCCGCCGGCGCGCAGGAGGCGATCTACAGCTTGCTGATGCTGAACAACGGCTTCCTCGCCGAGAGCGCCAACATCGAGACCCTCGATCCGGCCTTCGAGGACATGCCGATCCTGCTGAAGCGTGCGGACCGTCAGGTCGAGACCGTGATGTCCAACAGCTTCGGCTTCGGCGGCACCAACGGCTGCCTGGTGATGGCGCGGGTCTGACGCTTTTCCCCGTCATCCTCGCGCTTGTCGCGAGGACCCATGAACACCGAAGAACGTCGAGGGGCGCGGAGCAATCCGCGCCCTTTTCCGTTGGCCCATCACGCATGGGCCCTCGCGACAAGCGCGAGGGTGACGGGGGCTGGACGCTTGCCCCGAAACGCGTGTCCGTCCAGAAAGGCGCCCGACAAGCCGGTCAGAGACGCGGCGCGCGCACGACCGACCAGGACGGAGATGCCAGATGGCCGACGACTATACCTTCCCCAAAGGCGAGCTGATGAAGGGCAAGAAGGCCCTGATCACCGGGGTGGCGAACCACAATTCGATCGCCTGGGGAATCGCTTCGCAGCTGGCCGCCCAGGGCGCGGAGCTGGCCTTCGCCTACATGCCGGACATGGAACGGCGGGTGAAACCGCTGGGCGAGAGCATCGGTGTGAAGACCTTCGTGCCGATGGAGGTCACCGACGACGCCTCGATGGACGCCGCGTTCGCCCAGGTCGCAAAGGAAATGGGCACGCTCGACGCCTTCCTCCACTCGATCGCCTTCGCCAACAAGGATGAGCTGAAGGGCTCGTTCGTCGAGAACACCACTCGCGAGGGTTTCCTGCGGGCGATGAACATCTCGGCCTTCAGCTTCGTCGACTGCGCCCGACGCGCGGCCGAACTGATGCCCAACGGCGGATCGATGGTCACCATGACCTACCTGGGCGCCGAGCGGGTCATCCCGAACTACAACACCATGGGCGTGGCCAAGGCGGCGCTCGAGGCGGCCACCCGCTACATCGCCCGCGACCTCGGCCCCAAGGGCATCCGGGCCAACGCCATCTCGGCCGGGGCCATGCGCACCCTGTCGCTGGCCGGCATTTCCGGCGGCCGCGGCATGATCAGCCAGGGCCGCGCCTTCAGCGCCCTGAAGGAAGACACCTCGATGGAGGGGGTCGCCGGGGCGGCGCTGTGGCTGCTGTCGGACCTCGGCCGCTCGACCACCGGTGAGGTGGTTCACGTCGACGCCGGCTTCCACATGATCGGTCTGCCCGACGGCGAGGCGGCCGAGGGCTGATACCCCTTTTCCGGGGAGGTGATCGGGTGGGCGCGCGCCCAGACTGGCGGTCCGTTCCGGAGGTCCGCCCATGTTTCGTCGTCTGTCCGTCGCCCTCGCGCTCGCCGGTCTCGCCGTGTCTCCGGCCTGGTCCGCGGGCGGTCTGAAGTCTGACTTTCTGACGGCGCTGTCGGGCTTCCAGAAGTTCCCGGTCGCCAGTGAGACCGGGCTTGCGCTCGGCGACGCCGCGGCGGCCGGCAGGACCTTTCCGCTGGCCTCGCTCAAGATCTCCAACGTCAGCGGCGGGTCCTTCACCCTGACCCGCAAGCTGCTCTATGTGCCCGCCACCCAGAAGGAGCGAACCTACCAGTTCCGGCTCACCGGCGGGACGGCGGACGTTCTGCAGTATGAGGTGACGCAGGCCGCGACGGCCGACTCGCCGGCCCTCCTCACCCATTGCCAGGGCAAGAAGACCGGCCAGGGGCGTTTCGGAATCCTGATCCGCTGTTTCAGGCCAGAGGTTGAGGCGCTGGGCTCGCTGGCCCAGCCGTCCTTCACCTTCTTGTTCAAGGCGGATCCGACCTTCGGCATCCAGATGGGCGAAGGGCTGGACAACATCTTCACCGTCGACGCTGGCAGCGACTACACGCCGACCTTCTAGGCGCCGTACGCCCTCATGAAGACGCGGGCCGCCTCGCTGGCGGACGCGTCGATCTCGTCCTCGGTCAAGTCCGGCCCGAGGTTCAGGAGCGCCTTGGTCTGCCGGTGTCCCAGCACCATGCCGCCGAAGAACTCCGCGGCCTGCAGGGGATTTCTGACGGTCATGCGTCCGGCGCTGGTTTCAAGCTCGAGATACTCCGCCAGCTGGGCGCGGGAGTGTCTGGGGCCGGATTCGAACACCTCACGCGCAAGATCGGGCATCGCCCCGGCGCTCTGGATGGTGACCCGCATCAGCGCATAGTTCTTGCGGTTGACCACGGCCAGCAGCGTCCTGGCGTAGGCCCTCAGTGTCTCTTCAGGTCGCTCTTCGGCGCCGGGTTCGCGCAACGGCGCGGTGATCGTCGCCACACGGCGCTCGACGAGCGCCCGCACCAGATCCGCCTTCGAGCCATAGTGGTTGTAGACCGTCTGCTTGGAGACCCTGGCCCTTCGGGCGATCTCCTCCATCGGGGCGGAGAGGCCGCGCTCGCCGAGGACTTCCGAGGCGGCGTCGAGGATCGCCTCACTCTTGGCGGCGTCGATCTGGCCGATGATCCGGGGCATCAGTGCGCGGGCTCCGTCATCGACCGCCCACCCGGCGCCGTCTTGCCGGGCTTCGCCAGCAGAGCGAGGAAGGCGGCGAGGATCGCGCACACCGCCATGAAGGCGAAGGCGTCGCCGAAGGCCAGGATCTGGGCCTTCTGCCCGATCATGAAGTGCATCGCCTTGTAGGCCGCGCCTTGCGGGTCGGCGACGCCCAGCTGCTGGAAGCGCGCGGTCAGGCCCGCCAGCATCGCCTGGCCCTCGACGCTCGACCGGTCCATCCGCGATACCATGTCGTTCATATGCACCGCGCTCTGGGTGGTCAGATTGCTGGCGATCACCGCCATGCCGATGGCGCCGGCCGTATTGCGGGACAGGTTGAGCAGGCCGGAGGCGTCCTTGATCAGGTGCAGGGGCAGGGTGCTCATGGTCATCTGGGTCGAGGCGATCATCGCCACCATGACGCCCACGCCGCGAAACGCCTGGACGGCGGCGAACTCGGCGAAGCCCCATTCGCCGTTCAGGTCGTGGCCCAGCCACATGCCCCAGGCGACCATGCCGTAACCGATGAAGATCGGAATGCGCGGATCAACCTGCCGGACCCACCGGCCGGCCAGCGGCCCGGTGATGAACATCGCGATGCCCGAGACCAGCATGGTGGTGCCGACCTCGGAGGCCGAGAACCCGCGCACCCGGCCCAGATACAGAGGGAGCAGGAAGGTGCCGCCATACAGGGCAAGGCCCGAGGTCGCGCCCATCACAAGGCCGAGGCTGAAGTTCCGGTCGGCCAGCGCCTTCAGCTGGATGATCGGCTGGAAGTAGGTCAGCTGCCGCCAGACGAAGATCACGCCGGTCACCGTCGCCAGCACCGCCAGCCACAGGATGGTGTCGTCCTGGAACCAGTTGTCCTTGGCGCCCTCCTCGACGACGTACTGCATGCTCATCAGGAAGACGGCCATCATGCCGAGGCCGAACCAGTCGAAGTTCTGCGCCAGCCGGCGGTCACCCTTGTCGAAATTGCCGTAGCGTCCGACGAGGAACAGGCTGAGCAGGCCCGGGCCGACGTTGATGAAGAACAGCCAGCGCCAGTTCAGCCAGTCGGTCAGGTGCCCGCCGAGCGTCGGGCCCACGGTCGGGGCCAGGGTGACGATCATGCCGGTGACGACGTTGGCGGTGACCCGCCGCTCGGGCGGGAAGGCGCTGAAAGCCGTGGCGAAAACGGTCGGCACCATGGCGCCGCCGATGAACCCCTGCAGGGCCCTGCAGGCGATCATCATGTCGATGTTGGTCGACAGGCCGGCCAGAACGCTCATCAGCAGGAAGCCGCCGCAGCTGACCATGAACACCCTCTGGGTGCCCCAGAGCCGCGCCAGGTAGGCTGACAGCGGAATCATGACCACTTCCGGGATCAGGTAGGCGGTCTGGATCCAGCTGACCTGATCGGCGCCGGCCTCGATGCCGGCCTGGATCTGGGGCAGGGACGCGGCGACGATCTGGATGTCGAGAATGGCCATGAACTGGCCGATCGCCATTCCGCCGAAGCCGAGGAACAGCATCATCCAGTTGACCGTGGGCGCTGCGGCCTCGGCGGGCGGGGAGGCCGGACCGGTGAGGGTCGCGGTGGTCATGGCGTCAGCGCGACTCCCGGGCGAGCCGCGTCGGGGCCTGGCCGGAGTCCGCGAAGCTCTGCCCGGTCTTGCCGCGCACGTCGACCTTGACCTCGACCGACAACCCGGGCCGCAGGGCGCTGGAGAGGGGTTCCCCTGCATTCACAGCGATCCGGACCGGCACCCGCTGGGCGATCTTGGTGAAGTTGCCGACAGCGTTCTCCACCGGGATCAGCGCGAACTCGGCGCCCGTGGCGGGCGCGAAACTCTCGACGCGGCCGCGGATTGTCTGGCTGCCGAAGGCGTCGGCCCGAATTACCACCGGCTGGCCGATGCGAAGACGGGCCAGCTGGGTTTCCTTGAAGTTCGCGACGATGAACGCCCTGCCCAGCGGCACGACACTCATCAGGGTGGCGCCGGGCTGGACAAGCTGGCCCGGCCGCACCGACCGGGCGCCGATGACGCCGGCGGCAGGCGCGCGGATGACGGTGCGGTCAAGGTCGATGCGGGCCTGTTCCACGGCGGCGCGGGCGGCGGCGACCTGGGCCAGGGTCTGGGCCCTGGCAGAGCCGAGCGACTCGGCGGCGCGACGTTCGGCCTCCAGAGCGGCCTGGGCCTGGGCGACAGAGGCGGCCGACTGCGCGGCGCCGGCGCGGACGGTGGTCAGTTTCTGGTCCGAGACCCAGCCCTTGGCGGCGAGGTCGCCGTAGCGCTTGAGGTCCGCGTCCATGCGGCCGGCGTCGGCGCGGGCGCTGGCCACGCCAGCGGCGCGCTGAGCGATCATCGCCTGTTCCAGAGCAGCCTTGTCATCCACGGCGCCGACGGCGGCCTGAAGTGCATTGGCGTTGGCGATGGCCTGGTCGAGCCGGGCCTGGAAGGAGGTGGGATCGATGCGGGCAATGACCTGACCGGCCTCGACATGCTGGTTGTCCGTGACCAGCACCTCGACGACATAGCCAGCGACCTGCGGGCTGACCTGCACCGTGTCGGCCTGGGCGAAGGCGTTGTCGGTTTTCTCGTAGGACTGCTTGTCGACCCACCAGAAACCGGCGCCGACAAGGATCGCCACCGCGGCGACGCCGCCGACGATCATGGGAACCAGCCGGTTCCGGGGAATGGAGGACATCGTCAGCCCCTGACGTACACGGTTGAAACGGCTTTCACCGCCTCTGGAATTGGCGATAGCGCCCTGTCTCGCGGCGGGCAAGCGTTAAATGGACGCTTCCGTCCACAAATCAAGTCGCGGTCGCGCTTTCACCGACGCGCGTGTCGCGGTAAACCTTCTGGCGATGACCGACGTCACCTCCACGCCGCCGGCCCTGCGCTGGGTCGCCCTGTTCCTCGCCGCTTGCGCTGTGCTGGGGCTGTTTCTTGGCGTCCGGGACCAGATCCGGAAGAACCCTCCGGGCTGGTACACCGGCGCAGAGCAGGTCGTCGCCGCACCGCTGGCCACGCCGGCGGATGGCGCTCGCGAGGCTGTTCCGTTCGACCCGGGTGAGTCAAAAGCCGTCGCCCCCAAGGCTGCTCCGGTAGCGCCCGCGGCGAAAGCCCCTGAGAGGGCGACAGCGCCAACCGAAACTACGACCCCGGAAAGCCCGCCGGAAAAGACGGCCGCGACGCAGGCTGCGGCTCCCGCGCCGAAAGCCAGGACTACCCCGCCGACGGCGAAGGTCTCCGGCGATCCGGTCGGCGATATTCTCGAAGGTCAGAAGCAGACCGAACCCCCCGTAACGGCGCCCTACTAGATCATGGCCAGGTTCGACGCCGATGTGATCATCGCCGGGGCCGGCATGGCCGGCGCCACCCTCGCGCTGGCGCTCAAGGGCGGCGGAATCGAGCCGCTTCTCGTCGACCCGCTGCCGTTCGAGACGCAGCTGGAGCCGACCTTCGACGGCCGCTCGAGCGCCATCGCCTTTTCCTGTTTCCGCCAGTGGCGAACCCTCGGCCTCGCACCGCTGCTGGAGCCCTATGCCGAGCGGATGAACGAGATCCTCGTCACCGACGGCCGCAGCCCCGGCGCGGCCTCGCCGGCCCAGACGCCCTTCTTCCTTCACTTCGACGCCAGCGAGATCGCTGACCGGGTCGAGGGCGAGCCGCTGGGCTACATGCTGGAGAACCGCCGGACGCGTGCGGCGCTGGCCGAAGGCGTCACCGCGGCCGGCATTCCGGTGCTGGCGCCTGAACGCGTCGCATCGGTGTCGGTCAAGCCGGACTGCGCCGAGGTGACGCTGGCCAGCGGCAGGGTCTTCAGAGCGCCGCTGGTGGTGGGCGCAGAGGGCCGTGGCTCGATCGTTCGCAAGGCGGCCGGCATCGACGTGACCGGCTGGGACTATCCGCAGACAGGGGTGGTCTGCACCGTCAAGCTGCAGCATGGCCACGGCGGCGTCGCCCACGAATACTTCCTGCCCGGCGGCCCGTTCGCCATCCTGCCGCTGACCGATGACCGCGCCAGCCTGGTGTGGACGGAAAAGCGAAGCCGCGCCGACGCCCTCAAGGCGGCCAGTCCGGAGGCGTTCAACGCTCACCTGGTGCGCCGCTTCGGCGACTTCCTCGGCGACATCGAGGTGATGGGGCCGGTGTTCACCTACCCCCTGTCGATCGCCATCGCCGAACGCCTGTACGCGCCGCGCATCGCCCTGCTGGGCGACGCCGCCCACGGCGTGCACCCGATCGCCGGGCAAGGTCTGAACCTCGGGCTGAAGGGCGCGGCCGCGATGGCCGAGGTCATCGTCGAGGCCGCACGCCTTGGCGAGGATATCGGCTCGGAGTCGGTGCTGGAGCGGTATGCAGCCTGGCGTCGGTTTGACACCAACACCCTGGCGGCGGGCATGGACGCCTTCGTCTGGCTGTTCTCGAACGACAACCCGCTGATCCGGCTGGCCCGCGGCCTGGGGATGACGGCGGTCAACAGCATCGGCCCGGCCCGCCGGTTCTTCATGCATGAGGCTGGCGGCGCGGTCGGCGACCTGCCCCGACTACTGCGCGGCCAGGCGCTCTAGCTACTCTTCCAGCGCCCGCGCCTCTTCCGGCAGCATGATCGGCACGCCGTCGCGGATCGGATAGGCCAG